>DATGXM010000089.1:0-3267 GCA_035298985.1 Azonexus sp.
GGCAGCAGATTGGCCGGCAGACGGCCCTTCTTCACTTCGTGCTGCAGAAATTCCAGGATGTGGCCGGCGATGCGCTGCGAGTTCTGGTCGGGCGGCGTGAAGGCCGAATTGCGGTCGGCCTTGTTGGTTTCGATGACCGCGATGACCTTGTTCGGATCGATGCGGAAATACGGCTCGCCGATGCGGTCTTCGGTGCGCTCGATGGGAATCGGCTTGCGGTGCGGCGGCAGGGCCGTGCCGTAGTAGATGTCGTGCATGCCCTCCAGGTGAGGATTTTGCCAGGCATTGACCTCGAGGATGATCTGGTCGGCCTGGTCCAGCCAGGTCTTGTTGTTGCCGACCGAGGACGACGGGATCAGCCGCCCGTCTTCCAGGATGCCGGCCACTTCGACGACGGCCACGTCGAGCTTGCCGAGGAAGCCGCCCCAGACGAACTGCGCGACATGCGACAGATGGACGTCGATGTATTCCATCTCGCCGGCATTGATGCGCTTGCGGCAGGTGGGATCGGATTGGTAGGGCAGGCGCATTTCGATGCCGTCGACCATGGCCAATGCGCCGTCCAGTTCGGGGGCGGTGGAAGCGCCGGTCCACACGCCGATCTTGAATTTTTGCCCGTGCAGGTTGGCGTCGAGAATGCGCTTGGCGAGTGCGGTCGGTAGTTCCTTCGGATAGCCGGCACCGGTGAAACCGCTCATGCCGACATTGGCTCCGGACGGGATGAGGAGGGCGGCTTCGTGGGCCGACATGACTTTGCTGCGCAGATGGGGATTGAGGATGCGGTTGGCACCGTCCATGGTCGAAAGCTCCGGGTCAGGTTGTTGATCGACAGCACGCTCCACGGATGGCCGGACGCCGGGTAATACTGTTAGCCAATGATGTGGCGACCGAAAGCCCAGAAAAAGAGCCCGCACGAGGCGGGCTCAAATCCTGGAGCAGGGCATGTAGCCCCGGGAGAGAGACAAATTTAGCAAGCGCGAATGGTGTCGACGAACGAGAACTTGTTAATCGATGCGTTAGAAAAACTAAACCGTTCGTCTGGCTTACTTGTTTTCGGTGGCGGCAGCCGGCGTGGCCGGTGCGGCATTGGCGGGGGTTTCGCCGGCCGGGGCGGTCGGCAGCGGAGCCGGGGCCGGCGCTTCGTTGGTGTTCAGGGACGGGGCGCTGGCCGGCGGCGGCAACACGGCAGCGGCAGCTTCTTCCTTCTTGGAGCAGGCGGCACAGGCGAGGGCAATCAGGGTCAGGGCGATCAGCGACTTTTTCATGGGTTTTCCTTTTCTCGACAAGCGGTGCGGTCGGGCACCGAAGGTCGCCACGATAGGGTTCGCCTTGCTCGTCGACAAACGAGACTTTATGATTCGATGCGTTAGAAAAAGTTAATCGTTCATGGCCTATCGTTTGCCTCCGCTCGGCTCCCTGCGCGCTTTCGAAGCGGCAGCCCGCCTTTTGAGTTTCAAGCTCGCGGCCGAAGAGCTGCATGTCACACCGGCTGCGATCAGCCAGCAAATCAAGGGCTTGGAGGACTACCTTGGGGTGCGCCTTTTCGTCCGGCTGACGCGGGCCTTGGCCATCACGCCGCAGGGTGAGGCGATGCTGCCGAAAATCCGGGCCAGCTTCGATTGCCTCGCCGAGGCGGTGGCCAGCGTCCATGCCGGCGATAACGGCGGTTTGAACGTCACGGCGCCGCCGTCGTTCGCCACGCGTTGGCTGGTGCCTCGTCTGCCGGGTTTTGCCGCAGCGCATCCGGACATTCGCTTGCGCCTTTCCAGCAGCAGCGACAGCGTCGACCGGCGCGGCGCCGGGCGGCGGGTCGATAACGACGCGCATGACCCGCGGGAAATCGACAGCGAATTGTCCATCCGTTACGGGGCGGGTCATTACCCGGGGTTTGTCGTCGAGCGGCTGCTGGCCCCCGATTGGGTGCCGGTATGCAGCCCGCGCTTGGCAACGGACAGCCGGCCCCTGCGCGTGCCGCAAGATCTGGCGCAGCATGTGCTGATCCACGATGAAACCATCGATGATGCCGGCCGCCATCCGGGGTGGCAGGAATGGCTGGCAGCGGCCGGTGTCAGTGGCGTCGATAGCGAACGCGGACCCCGCTTCAGCAACGCGGTGCTGGCCGTCGAGGCCGCATTGGACGGGCAGGGTGTGGCCCTGGCCCTGCAACCGCTGGTTGAGGCCGATCTGGCCGCCGGGCGCCTGGTTGCGCCTTTCGACGTGACCGTGCCGTCGCCCTTTGCCTACTATCTGGTGATGCGCAAGGCAGTGGCTGCTCGTCCGCCGGTGGTTGCCTTTCGCGACTGGTTGCTGCAGCAGACCGCTGCCCGCGGTACGTCTGATGCGCAAGCCGCCGACGGCGTATAATCCGCGCCTTCATTCAAGATGAGCAATTCGTGAGCACTCTTTCGTGGATCATCGCGGTATCGCTGGCCGGTGGCGTACTCAGCGTTCTCGCCGCTGCCGCCCTGAGCATTTCGCTGGGCGTGCATCGCGTCGGCATGTTGATTTCCTATGCCATCGGCGCACTGCTCGGCGCCGCCTTCCTCGAAATCCTGCCGCATGCGCTGGAACACGGCGATCCGCACAAGATGGCGGGAACCGTGCTGTTCGGCATCATGATTTTCTTCGTGCTGGAGAAACTGGTGCTCTGGCGCCATTGCCATCATGACCACTGCGAGGCGCACGAGGCGCATGCGCCGGCCCACGACCACGGGCGTTCCGGCCTGCTGATCCTGGTCGGCGACACTTTCCACAACTTCGTGGACGGCATCCTGATCGCCGCGGCCTTCCTGGAAAATACCGAACTCGGTATCGTCACCGCGTTGGCCATCATCGCCCACGAAATTCCGCAGGAAGTCGGTGATTACCTGATCCTGCTGCATTCCGGCTACAGCAAGGTTAAGGCACTGGCCTTCAACTTGCTGTCCAGCCTGGCTACGCTGATTGGCGCGATGCTGGCGTATTTCGCCCTATCGGAATTGACCGAATGGATTCCGTCCCTGCTTGGCCTGGCTGCGGCCAGCATGATCTACGTCGCGGTGGCGGATCTGATTCCCAGCCTGCACAAGCGGACCGAGCTGAAGGCTACGGTGCAGCAGGTCGTACTGATCGCCATGGGCATCGCCTCCATCGGGCTGGTGCGTACCCTGGTCGGCGAATAGCCCGCAGGCGGGGTGCGCCGGCACCGGCGGCACGACGGAAACCGGTCGTTCCCTGACGCCATAACGGCGTCAGGATTCCGCGCCCTGGCGGTTTTTTTCTTCCATC
>DATGXM010000090.1:0-3039 GCA_035298985.1 Azonexus sp.
ATGGAGGAACTGACCGGGACGGTGAAACAGAACGCCGACAATGCGCGGCAAGCCAAGGAACTGGCCGGCACTGCGCAGCAGGTGGCGATCAAGGGCGGCGAAGTGGTCGCCCAGGTGGTGGACACCATGAGCGCCATCCACCAGTCGAGCCACAAGATCGCCGACATCATCGGCGTCATCGACGGCATCGCCTTCCAGACCAATATCCTGGCCCTCAATGCTGCCGTCGAAGCGGCGCGGGCCGGCGAGCAGGGGCGCGGCTTCGCCGTGGTGGCGACCGAAGTGCGTAGCCTGGCGCAGCGCAGCGCGGCGGCGGCCAAGGAAATCAAGGGGCTGATCTCCGACTCGGTGAACAAGGTCGAAGCCGGCAACCGCCTGGTCGACCAGGCCGGGCGGACCATGGAGGAAGTGGTCGGCAGCATCAAGCGGGTAGCGCGCATCATGAGCGAAATCGCCGACGCCAGCCGGGAACAGACGGCGGGCATCGAACAGGTCAGCCAGGCGGTCAGCCAGATGGACGAGGCGACCCAGCAGAACGCCGCGCTGGTCGAACAGGCGGCGGCTGCGGCGGAGAGCCTGGAAGAACAGGCGCACAATCTGGCCCAGGCGGTGGCCGTCTTCGTGGTCAACCAGCGGCAGGAAGCGCCGCTGCAGCCAGTGATCCCGGCGCCGATCCGCGCCTTGCGGACACCGTCCCGGCCGGCCTTGATGCACCGCCAGCCGGTACGCCTGGGCGCGCCGGCCGACACGGCCAGGACGCTGGCCGCGTGCAGCCGCGACGACGATGCGTGGGAAGAATTCTAAGCAAAGTATCGCTAGCGACAGGAAATCGATTGTGGAGGCAGCATGAGAATCAACCAGCCGGTCAGCGACAGGGAAGTGGTGTTGGCGCCCGAGACCTTGATCGTCTCGAAAACCGATCTCAAGGGGGTGATCACCTACATCAACCGGGATTTCGTCGACATCAGCGGCTTTGCCGAGACCGAACTGGTCGGGCAATTGCACAATATCGTGCGCCATCCGGACATGCCGGCCGAGGCCTTCGCCGACATGTGGCGGGATATCGAGACGGGCCGGCCGTGGAGCGGCGTGGTCAAGAACCGCTGCAAGAACGGCGATTACTACTGGGTTGCGGTGACGGTAACGCCGACGCGCGATGCCGACGGCAATATCGATGGCTATCTGTCGGTTCGCCGCAAGGCGACGGCGGAGAAAATCCAGGCCGCCGACCAGGCTTACCGGCTGTTCCGCGAGCAGCGGGCCGGCAAGCTGCGCATTCGCCATGGCGCCGTGGTCAAGGCTGGATTCGGCGTGCTGGCCGATATGAGCCTGCAGTCCCGGATGGCCTGGGGCTTCGGCGTCATGCTGCTGGCCCTTTTGGCCGTTGCCGTCCTCGGGGCCTGGGGCATGGCGCGTACCGGGGAGCAGGTGAAGGGGCTCTATGAACGCCAGGTGATTCCCCTGCAGGAAATTGCCATCATCGGCAAGTTGATGGCCGACAACCGTGCTCAGGTGCTGGCTGCCTTGCAGCACGATCCGGGCAGTCCTTATGCCAAGGCGCACGACCATGCCATCGACAGCCATCTGTCGGCGATCGACCGCAATGTCGCGGCCATTGCCGAACATTGGACGACGTATCGCCAGCACGTCGATAGTGCCGAGCATGGCCGCCTGGTCGAGGCCTTTGACGGGATGCAAAAGCACTTCATCGCCGACGGGCTGTTGCCGGCGCGGGCTGCGCTGGCCGATGGCCGGTTCGGCGAGGCCAACGATATCCGGCGGCTGAAGTCCGACCTGGTCTATGGCGATGTCTCGCAAGGCATCGACAATCTGCTCCGCTACCTGAACGAGTCCGGCGAGCGCCACGTCAAGCAGGCCGACGAGGCGTTCGGGACGGCTCGCCTGTGGATGATCCTGGCTGCCTTGCTGGCCACGATACTCGGCCTCGGGATCGGCCTCCTGCTGATCAGGGCCGTGACGCGGCCGATTGCCGATGTGCTGGCCACTTTCCAGGCGCTGGCACGCGGCGACTACAGTCACGCTGTCGATACGACACGCAACGACGAGATGGGCCGAGTCCTGCAGGGTTTGCAATCGATGCAGACTCAGCTCGGCTTCAATGTTGCCGAGGCCGAGCGGGTCGCCAATGACAATCTGCGCATCCGTATCGCGCTCGATTGCGTAGCGGCCAATCTGCGCATCGCCAATGACGACGGGATCGTGGTCTATGCCAACAAGGGCTTGTTGACGACGCTGGGCCAGATTGAATCCCGGCTGCGCGAGCAGGTGCCGGGTTTTAGCATTGAAAGCTTTGTCGGTAGCGATATCACTGCCTTCTATGCCGATCCGGCAGCAGCCCTCCAGTCCCTGCGTGAATTGCAGGGCACCCGGCAGACCGAGTTGATGCTCGGCGGGCGCATCTACAACGTGGTGACCAATCCCATCGTCAACGAGCGCGGCCAGCGTCTGGGCACGGTGGGCGAGTGGGTAGACCGCACGGCCGAACTGAATGCCCAGCACGCGGTGGCGGAACTGATCGCCAAGGCGGCTGCCGGCGATCTGGCGGCGCGGCTCGATACGGCCGGCCTCGAAGGCTTTTATCGCGAACTGGGAGGCGGCATCAATCGTCTGCTCGAAACCAGCGGCGCTGCCATCGCTGCGATTGCCGACATTCTCGGCCGAGTGGCGGCAGGGGATCTTACCCGGACCATCGAAGCCGAGTTCCAGGGAACTTTCGGCAAGCTCAGGGACGACGCCAACAGTACGATTCTCCACCTGCGGGACGTGGTCGGCGAAATCAAGAGGGCGACTGATTCGATCAATAGCGCGGCGCAGGAAATCGCGGCCGGCAACCAGGACCTGTCGGGGCGCACGGAAGAACAGGCGAGCAGCCTGGAAGAAACGGCGTCGAGCATGGAGGAGCTGACCGGGACGGTGAAACAGAACGCCGACAATGCGCGGCAAGCCAAGGAACTGGCCGGCACTGCGCAGCAGGTGGCGATCAAGGGCGGCGAAGTGGTCGCCCAGGTGGTGGACACC
>DATGXM010000091.1:0-11558 GCA_035298985.1 Azonexus sp.
GAGGACAAGCCGCTGCGCTTCGTCGATTACGTCAAGCCCGGCCTCCTGAAGCGCCTGTTCGGAGGCAAGTGACATGTCCTGGCTCCAGAAACTGTTCGGCAATCAGCCGAAAACGGCCCAGGTGGCCAAGGAGCGCCTGCAGCTGATCATCGCCCACGAACGCGACGGCGGCGGCAGCGCCCCCAACTTCCTGCCCGACCTGCAGCGCGAACTGATCGCCGTGATCTCCAAGTACGTCAAGGTCAATCCGGACGACATCCGCGTGTCGCTGGAAAAGCAGGATCGCTACGAAGTGCTGGAAGTGAAGATCGAGCTGCCGGAAAAGGCCTGATCCCCAATCCGCACCAGCAAAAAGGGGCGCCGCGGCGCCCCTTTTTATTGCTTGCTGACGCCGTTCAGGCCGATGGGCGACGGCGAGCAGCCAGCAGGCCGGCCAGGCCCAGCCCGACCAGGGCCAGCGCGCCGGGTTCCGGCACGGTCTGGATGGTCAGCCCCGATACCGTGATCGCATCCTGGTTCAGGTTGGCCGACCGGAAACCGAAGGCATTGATCGCCGTCATCCCGGAATTGAGGGTGGACGTCGCGTCGGCGCCGGTCAGCGAGGCGAGTTCGCCGGCCGTCGGATTCAGCCAGGCGTCGAAGCGGTTATACGTCGCCGAGCCGGTGCTCTTGTACAGGTGGGCGAACAGGTGATAGGTCTGGCCCGGCGTGATGTTGCTGCCCGCCAGCCACGAGGCGTCGGTACCGGTATTGCGCACGAACAGGTCGGCGCCGCTTCCCAGCTGGGTCTTGACACCGATATTCGGGCCGTCGGTATGGGCGCCGGCGATATTCTTATCGTTGCCGGTGCCCGGCGCATCGTAGCCGAACCACAGGCCGAGGAAGTTGTTGGCATCGATCGTCCCGGTGAAGAGCACCGAGAAATCGACGAACACGTCCTTGCTGGCGGTCAGCGGAAAGAGACGCTCGGCGACGACATTGTCGCTGTTGCTATTGACCGTGAACGGCGCACTCGCCTGGTAGACCGTCACGATGCCGGCCGACGCGCTGAGACTGATTGCGGCCAGCGAAGCGGCCACCAAGGTTTTTAGTATTTTCATCGTTTTATCCACAGCAACCGCTTCCGGTTGCACAATGACTCATTCAAGGAAATTTCACCTGCGCGATCCTAATGCCGAATGCCTAGGCGGAAGGCTCGATTACTTCACACTTGCAAGGATTCTCCGGATGTCCAAGCTGCTCAAACCCAGCGAAATCGTCGCCCGTCTCAACGAGCACGTCGTCGGCCAGGAAACCGCCAAGAAAACGCTCGCCGTCGCCATCTACGGGCATTTCCGGCGCATGGCCAGCCGCGCGGCGGACAGCGTCGAGCTGACCAAGAGCAACATCCTGCTCATCGGCCCGACCGGCACCGGCAAGACCCTGCTCTGCGAAACCCTGGCCCGCATCCTCGACCTGCCCTTCGTCACCGCCGACGCCACGTCGCTGGCCCAGACGCAGTTCGTCGGCGACGAGATCGAGGCCATCCTGCACCGCCTGGTCGACCGGGCCGGCGGCGACCTGGACCGCGCCCAGCGCGGCATCGTTTTCGTCGATGAAGTCGACAAGCTGAAGGCGGTCGATGGCCAGAGCCGCGCCACCTCGGGCGAAAGCGTCCAGCACGCCCTGCTCAAGATCATGGAAGGCGCCCCGGTCAAGCTCAAGGACGGGCGGCACATCGACACCACGCACATCCTGTTCATCTGCGGCGGCGCCTTCGTCGGGCTCGACCATATCCTGACCCAGACGCACACCTTCGGCTTCATCGCGACGCAGAGCGGCGACGACCACAAGATCCTCGAACGCCTGAACGCCCGCATCAAGCCGACCGACCTGCTCGAATTCGGCCTGATTCCCGAATTCGCCGGCCGCCTGCCCATCGTCACCCGGCTGCACGACCTGACCCAGGACATGCTGGTGCGCATCCTGACCGAGCCGAAGAACGCCATCTACCGGCAGTTCCAGGCCATGCTGGCGGCCGACGGCGTAACCCTCGAAGTAGCGCCCGCCGTCTTCATGCAGATCGCCGAACTGGCCATCGAATACAAGGCCGGGGCACGCAGCCTGCGCGGCATTTTCGAGGAAATGATGGTCGATGTGATGTACGCGGTGCCGGACAACCCGGGCATTCGTCGCGTCGTCATCCGTTCGCTGTTCGAGCAGGCCGAGATGGTGACTGGCACCGGCGCCAATGCCATCGCAAACGCGGAAAAAGGCTGAAAATTGCAATGCGCCGGCTGATCAGCCGGACTTTTCCAGCCGCCGGTGCAAACTCAGCACGGGCAGATCCGGATTGACGGGTCCGGCAAGGCATCGCGCTGGAGTCTTCCCCGAGCAGCCTTGATCGCGGCACCGAACCCGGATAGCGATGCCGGCACGATCGACAGGTACCGGATCGCTGTCAGTTCACAACGACGTTGCACGTCATGTCCTCGAGATAAGCGAGCAGCGTTTCCATATCGATCGGCTTGTGCAGCACGACAATTCCGCGATCCGCCATGCTGCGGATGAGCCGCGGATCGGTATCGCCGGTGACGATGATGGCCGGCAAGTCCGCGCCGAAACGGGCGCGAAGGAAGGCGATCGAGTCATACCCCGTTTCGCCGCCGCTCAGACGGTAATCCGAGACGACGACATCCGGCACGAAAGCCGCCAATTCGGCATGGGACCGCAGTTCGCTGCCGGAATTCACGGCCAGCACGCGATGTCCGGACGCCTGCAGCGCCTGCGACAGGGCTCGGCAGAGCATTTCATTGTCTTCCAGCAGCACGATTTGCAAGGCGCGATACTCGACATTCTCCGGCGCCACAGCCGGCTGCAACACCTCTTGGCCAACCGGCAGTTCGATGGCAAAAACCGAACCCCGCCCGGGACGCGAGCGAACTTCGACCTGCAGGCCGAGGAGGTTGGCCGCCCGTGCCACGATCGCCAGCCCCAAGCCACTGCCCCGATTCCTGGCGCCATCGCCCAACTGCCTGAATTCCTCGAAAATCGCTGATGTCTGGTCCATCGGAATGCCGATCCCGGTATCCCACACCTCAACCCAGTACCGACCCTGTCGCCGACGGCAGGCGATCAGGACGCCACCATGACCGGTATAGCGGATGGCGTTGCTGACCAGATTGCCGACAATCCGCCGGAACAGGACAAGATCGGTCCTTGCCACCAGCGATGGCAGCCGCTGCCGATAGCGCAGTCCCTTGAGGCTGGCTTCCGGGGCATGCGTCGTTTCCAGGCTGGCAAACAGTTCGGCTACGGAAAATGTGGACACTTTTGCCACCACGACCCCGGCGTCGAGCTTGCTGAGATCGAGCAGATCGGTCAGCAATTCGCTCAGGCTGCCCAGGCAATCGACCATGCTCGACAACATGCGTGCACCGCCCGGAGAGACTTCATTTTTCAGCATGTTGACATAAATGCCGAGCGCCGACAGGGGTTGCCGCAGATCGTGGCTGGCGGCCGCCAGAAAGCGGGATTTGGCATTGTTGGAATGTTCCGCTTCGGCCTTGGCCATCTGCAATTCCTGTTCGAACTGGCGCCGCGCCGTGATGTCCAGGAAAGCGGCGACCGCGCCGCAAGACTGGCCATGGTTGTCGAGCAGGGGAATGGCATTGCCCAGGATGTGGCGAACCGAACCGTCGGCATAGCGCAGTTCCAGTTGCCTGTCCCCTATCCGCTCGCCGCGGGCGGCCCGCTGCAGGGGCAACTGCTCGGGAAGCAGTTCCACCCCATCCCCGAATACTTTGCAGTTCCAGCCCTCCCCGGCGACCGGGGAAACGGGCGAAGCATTTCCCTTTTCCGAAATGCCGAGCCACTCGTACGACAAGCGGTTGCCGGTGATGACCGTCGAGTCCGGATCGTGGGCTATCCAGACAGCGACCGGCGCAAGATCGAGGGCGCTGTCCTTGGCCTGAATCTGCTGGAGCATCTGGTTGAAACTGGCGCCGAGCAGACCAAGCTCATCCCGATGCACCTGCGTTACCCGTGACGACAGATCGCCGTAGCGCGAAACCTGCGTCATCACCGTCGTCAGCTCGGTGAGCGGATCGGTGATGACGCGGCGCAGGCGGCGGACAACCAGCGCGCCCAGCAACACCGACAACAGCGATCCGGCAACGGCGCCGCCGGTATAGAGCAGCATCTTCCGCTTGACCTGGCGCGTCCCCCGCTGCACGACCACGATGGCAATGGGCACGTTCCCGTCGCGTACGGTGGCCCTGACCTCGACGGGTCCGCCACCGTCGTCCGGCGCACCTGGCGGGGCATGCGGGGAAAACGCTGCGCTCACGCGACCTTCGGCATCGCGTAATTCGGCCCGCAGCACGTCGCTGTCGCGTCCCAGGCCGGCCAGGATTTCGTTGGCAGCCACCCGGTCCTGGAACAGCACGGCCGGCTTGATGTTTTCTGCGATGATTTCCGCCTGCGCCGTCGCAGTGCGCAGACCTTCGCTGCTCTCGAGATGCCACAGGACGACGATCATCATGCCGGCACCGGCGACGACCGAAGTGACCACGCTGGCCAGGTTCAGGAACCAGAGTTTCCGGCCGATCGAAAGGTCCTTCAACCAATCATGGAACATAGTGCTTTCTCACCAGATATGACGGGAAAACCTGAGCAGGCGCGAACTCAAGCTCAGTCCGTGCTCCAGGGCTTTCGTATTGTTGACGGAGAAGCGCAGCCTACCCTCTTCCACCTCCATGCCGATCAGGATGCCGCTGGCGTTATCGATTGGAAAATCGGCTACCGTCAGCACCGGCTGCCGGCTGATCTGGGCGACAATCCGGGCTGCACGCCCCTGCTCGGACGCCGCGACAAAAACCATATGGCACTCGCCGAGATGGTCGGAAATAGTGACGCTTCTGACCCGTAGCATGCGGCCCGCCACCTCTCGCGAGGCCAGGGTTTCCAGCTCATTGTCCAGACCGTGGTTGCCGAGCAGGCAGACATTGAATGCAGGCGGAAATACAGGCCAGTTGGTATAGGTGATGAAGTTGTAAAGAAATGCGATCTTCACCGCGTTGAGCGGTGAACCCTCGCCGTAGGCGAGGCCTGCCTGCAGCACGCCGCCGATCAGGCACGTCGCCCACACCAGGCACCGTATGGGGTGAACCTTGTGCAAGCCAGCCACGCTTTCGCCTTCAGAAGGCATAGCTAAACCCGAGTTCGCCAACCAGACCGTATCCGGGCACCGACGGGCTCGCCACTTCATCCGACGCGGGATAGGCGAAACGGCGATCGAACAGGTTACGGATGCGCAACTGGACATCCAGGCCGGCCCACACGCGTTCGCCGGTCAGCGTGAGATTGACCAGGCCGCCACCCGGCTGGTGCAAACGCTGGCCATTCCAGACGTAATCCGTCCGCGAACTGGCGTAGGTTTCGAGCGCAAGCCACCAGTTGTTCTGCCACACGGGCAGCATGCCGCGCAATTTGCCCAGCCAGCGCGGCGCATTGCTCAAGGCATCGCCATGGGCGTCAGCAGTACGGGTATAGGCGACGCTGGCATCGACCCTGGCCCCGGACTGCCATTTCGTGTGCCATGAGCTTTCCACGCCGTGCGCTTTTACCTCGGCCCCATTCTGGTACTGGAACTGGTTTCCGGGCAGCTGTTGCAAGCCGATCAGTCGCTTGAGGGTATAGTCGAAAACCGCCAGCCGCAGGCTGTGTGCAGGCCCGAAGCGCTGTTCCCAGACAGCTTCCAGCGTGCTGATTTGCTCCGGCTTGAGGCTGGTATTGGCCAGGTAGTCAATCCCGTTGGCGTAATCCCTCTCGTAGGGGCCGGGCAGGCGGTAGGCTTGGCCGTAGAGCAATTTCAGGCTGGTTGCTGGTGCCGGCAGCCAGACCAGACCCACGCGCGGGCTCGTCATCGCGTCCGCCTCGCTGGGCCGGTCATGGCGCACGCCGAGGCTGAGACGCCAGTCCGGAGCGAAACGCCATTCATCCTGGACATAGAGTCCGAGTCGCTCGGCATTGGAAACGATGTTGATCGCCGGATTCGCCACGCCGTTGAGGTTGTCGTTGCGCTGGCGCGCATTCAGCATCTGCCCTTCGACGCCGAAGAGCCACTGGTGAGCTTCCAGCCCGCTGTAGAAATACCGGAAATCGCCTTGCCAGGAGGTACCGACCGTCCTGTCCTCGTTCCGGTAGCGCAGTCCCGTGCCCGACTCGAACGGGTAGGTTCCCTGGTAGGTGACGCGGGAATAATCGACACGCAGCTCGATGCGGCCATCGTCGGAAACCCGTCGCTGATAGCGTCCGGTCAGCGCCGCTCCGGCGTCCTCCAGTTGCAGGGCAGGATCGTTGAACAGCGAACCGTAGAGAGGGGAAGACGGCTGCACGTTGCGCTCCGCATAGCGCCCCGTGATCGTCAAGCCACCATGCTCGTAACGGCCGAACAGGCGCCGGACCCGCTCGTGATCCAGGTCGCGGGCAATGCCGTCGGGCGAAAGCTGCCCTCCCCCAATGGTCAGTTCGTTGCCGGGGTCGGCATAGCGGGTATCGCCTCCCTGACGATTTGCCGCGCTGTACGACATCATGACGACGGCGCCGGAATCGTAGCGTTGCGAACCGGCAATTCTTCCTTCGCGCCAGCCGTCGCTGCTGGCCTGGGACGAGACGGAGAGCGGCGAAATGTCGCTCCCCCGGCGGGTAATGACGTTGATTACCCCGAAGATTGCATTGCCGCCGTAGATGGCCGATCCCGGACCGGGAACGAACTCGATGCGCTCGATGAGGGCCATGTCCAGGCTGAAATCCCGGCCGATGCTGGCCTGCCCGTAGACGTAGTCATTGACGCGGCTGCCGTCGATGAGCAGCAGATAGCGGGTGTTGTAGTCGCCGGGAACAGCGTAGCCTCTGCCCCCGAGATAGTCGTAGGCGCGGTCGTTGCTGAAATACAAGCCGGGCAGGCTGTTCAGTGCTTCGCTCAACGTACGCCAGCCGTATCGGCTGATCTCGGCACGGGATATCACTTCGACGGCAGCGGGTGCCTCGCGTGTCGGCTGGACATACTTCGAAACGGATGAAATCTGCACACTGGCCAGATCATCCAGATTCAGCTCGATGGGACTGGCATGCTGCGCAAAAACAACGCCGGAAAAAAGCAAAAGCGCCAGCCCAAGCGAATAGGCTGACAGGTAGCGCGGCAGCAAAGATTTCGTAAGCACTTATTCCTTAGCGGCCGCAAACAAGACGGCGATCGCGCAATTGACACCGGCGGTGCTATAGGCCCGACATCTGCCGGCAAAGTCCACAATCCATTACCGGGATGCGCACCAGATCAACGTCATGGGCCAAACAGCGGGTTCATCATTTAATTCGATAGTCGTCGAGCATACAGTCACATGCAAAATTCATGAATACCGGAATACCGGTAGCGCGTCCAGCGCTTCCTCCACCGGCAAGATGAAGATGCCCCTCGGCTGAGCGTTGCGCCGTGCCCGTCCTTCTCACACGGTGTCGCCTCATGCTGACACGCTGCCCTTCAAACGCGTTGGTGAGTTGGCGAAGGCTCCTACACCGGGCGAGGCCCATGCCGGGCGCAAAAAAAGGGAGCCCGAAGGCTCCCGAAAGGAACGAGACGACGGTGCTGTTCTCCGTAGTCTCACCCGCAGAGTTGCTTAGTGCGCGTGGGCACCGGCGGCGCCGAGACCGGTCTGGGCGCGGATGTACTGCTCTTCGTAGGCCGCGGCTTCCTGGGCGGCACGGGTGCTCTTGTCGGTGACCGAGCCAAGCCAGGTGACGACGAAAGCCAGGGTCATCGAGATGATGGCTGGATGGTCGTACGGGAAGACGGCCTGGGCGTTGCCCAGCACCTTGACCCAGACGGCCGGCGACAGGATGACCAGGCCGACGGCGGACACCAGGCCGGCGATGCCGCCCCACAGTGCGCCGCGGGTGGTCAGCCCTTTCCAGTACATGGACAGGACGAGTACCGGGAAATTGACCGAGGCAGCGACGCCGAAGGTCAGCGCGACCAGGAAGGCGATGTTCTGGTCCTTGAACAGGATGCCCAACGCGATGGCGGTGAGGCCGATGCCGACCGAGGCGATCTTGGTGACCTTCATTTCCTGTTCGCTGGTCGCCGTGCCCTTCTTGATGACGCGGGCGTAGAGGTCGTGGGCGATGGCCGAGGCGCCGGCCAGCGCCAGGCCGGAAACGACGGCCAGGATGGTGGCGAAGGCGACGGCTGACAGGAAGCCGAGGAAGATATCGCCGCCGACCGCCTTGGCCAGGTGCATGACCGGCATGTTGCCGCCACCGATCAGCTTGCCGCCAACCTGGCCGCCTTCGAAGAAGGCCGGGTTCTGGCCGACAATGACAATGGCCGAGATGCCGAGGATGATCACCACCAGGAAGAAGAAGCCGATGAAGCCGGTGGCGTAGAACACCGACTTGCGGGCTTCCTTGGCGTTAGGCACGGTGAAGAAGCGCATCATGATGTGCGGCAGGCCGGCCGTGCCGAAGAGCAGGGCGAAGGACAGCGACACGGCGGAGATCGGATCGGCCATCAGCGAACCCGGGGCCATGATCTTGATACCGGTCTTGTGCGCGGCAATCGCCTGGCCGAACAGGTTGTCGAAGGAGAAACCGAACTGGCTGAAGGCGAGCAGCATCAACACGGTGCCGCCACCGAGCAGCAGGCAGGCCTTGATGATCTGCACCCAGGTGGTGGCGACCATGCCGCCGAAGGTGACGTAGACCATCATCAGGATGCCGACGCAGACCACGGCCATGTTGTATTCCAGGCCGAAGAGCAGTTGGATCAGCTGGCCGGCACCGACCATCTGCACGATCAGGTAGAAGCAGACGACGGTCAGCGAGCCGAAGGCGGCAAAGGTCCGGATGCGGCTCTGGTCGAGGCGGTAGGAGGCGATATCGGCAAAAGTGAACTTGCCAAGGTTGCGCAGGCGCTCCGCGAGCAGGAACAGGATGATCGGCCAGCCGATGAAGAAACTCACCGTGTAGATGAAGCCGTCAAAGCCCTTGGCGTAGACCAGCGAGGTCAGGCCGAGCAGCGTGGCGGCCGACATGTAGTCGCCGGCAATGGCCAATCCATTCTGGAAGCCGGTGATGCCGCCCCCGGCGGTGTAGAAATCGGCCGTCGACTTGGTGCGGCCGGCGGCCCACTTGGTGATACCGAGGGTGGCCAGCACGAAGACCATGAACATGGCGATGGCGCTGACGTTGATCGGCTGCTTCTGGACGCCTTCAAGGGCGCCCGGGGCGGCGATGGCGAGACCGGCGACCAGCAGGCCGGCGCTCAGGGCGAGCAGGGAACGCTTCATTTGCGGGCCTCCTGCAGGATCTGCTGGTTCAGGTCGTCGAATTCGCCGTTGGCGCGGCGGATGTAAATGCCGGTCAGCAGCCAGCCGCCGACTACCAGCACGGCGGCGATCGGCCAGCCGACGGTCAGCACGCCGCCTTCGGACAGCGGCTGGGCAAGCAGGGCCGGGTGGAAAGCGGTGATCATCATGAAGGTGTAGTACGGCACCAGCACGACGAGCGACAGGATGATGGCGAAGCGCGTGCGCTTGTCGACCATCTCGACGAATTTCGGATTGCTCCGGATCTTCGCGTGAATGTTTTCTTGAGACATGAATCCTCCTCGAAACTCCGATGAATGGAAAGGAATGCTGCTTGCTGTTCTCTTGGTTTTATATGTTTTGACGGGGCGGCCCCGGACAAGCCGGAATCGCCCCCTCGGGTCCTACATGTTTGGATAGTTCGGCCCACCGCCACCTTCCGGCACCGTCCACGTGATGTTCTGGGTCGGGTCCTTGATGTCGCAGGTCTTGCAGTGCAGGCAGTTCTGCCCGTTGATCTGCAGGCGCGGCTTGCCTTCGTCCTCGCCAAGAATTTCGTACACCCCGGCCGGGCAGTAGCGGGTTTCCGGCGCGCCGTACTTGGCGTAGTTGATACTGATGGCGACGCTTTCATCCTTCAGGCGCAGGTGCGTCTGCTGGTTTTCCTCGTGGTTGGTTGCCGACAGGAAAACCGACGACAGGCGGTCGAAAGTCAGCTTGCCATCCGGCTTCGGATACTCGATCTTCGGATGGCTGGCCTTGTCGCCCAGTTGCGTGTGGTCGTCGTGGTGGCGCAGGGTCCACGGCGCCTTGCCGCCGAACACGTAGGTATCGATAGCACCGTAGGCCAGCGCACCCCACAGGCCCCACTTGAATGCCGGGCGAATGTTGCGCACCTTGTACAGCTCGGCCCACAGCCAGCTCTGCTTGATCTGCTCGCCGTATGCCGTGACCTCGGCGCCGGCGTTTTCCTTGAACAGGTGCTCGAACACGGCCTTGGCGGCGACGATGCCGGACTCCATGGCCATGTGCGTGCCCTTGATCTTCGGCACATTCAGGAAGCCGGCGGTGTCGCCGACCAGCACGCCGCCCGGGAAGTGCAGCTTGGGCACCGACTGGTAACCGCCTTCGGACAGGGCGCGCGCCCCGTAGGAAATACGGCGGCCGCCGTCGAAGGTGCCGCGGATGGCCGGGTGCGTCTTGTAGCGTTGGAATTCCTCGTAGGGCGACAGCCAGGGATTCTGGTAGTCGAGGCCGACCACCATGCCGACCGCCACCAGGTTGTTTTCCAGGTGATAAAGGAAGGAACCGCCATAGGTGTCGGACTGCAACGGCCAGCCGACGGTATGCACGATCAGCCCCGGCTGGTGCCTGGCCGGATCGATTTCCCACAGCTCCTTGATGCCGATGCCGTAGGTCTGCGGATCGACGCCGTCGCGCAGGTTGAATCTGGCCCACAGCTCCTTGGTCAGCGAACCGCGGCAGCCTTCGGCAAAGATGGTCTGGCGGGCATGCAGCTCCATGCCCGGCTGGAAGTTGTGGCCGGGCTGGCCGTCCTTGCCGATGCCAAGGTCGCCGGTGGCGACGCCCTTGACCGAGCCGTCCTCGTGATAGAGCACTTCGGCGGCCGCAAAGCCGGGGTAGATCTCGACCCCCAGGCCCTCGGCCTGCTCGCCCAGCCAGCGGCAGAAATTGCCCAGGCTGATGATGTAGTTGCCGTGGTTGGCCATTTGCGGCGGCGTCGGCAGTTTGTGAGCGCCCGCTTCGGTCAGGAACAGCAGCTTGTCTTCACCGGCCGGCGTGTTGAGCGGCGCGCCGCGTTCCTGCCAGTCGGGGAACAGTTCCTGCAGGGCATGCGGCTCCAGCACGGCGCCGGACAGGATGTGGGCGCCGATTTCCGAGCCCTTTTCCAGCAGGCAAACCGAAACTTCCTTGCCGGCCTGTGCGGCCAGCTGCTTGAGGCGGATCGCTGCCGACAGCCCGGACGGGCCGCCGCCGACGATCACGACGTCGTATTCCATTGCATCGCGATCAGTACGCATGTTGTCTCCTTTATCGCCGTTGCGTCATCCCCGCGCTGGCGGGGATGACGATCGCCGGGCGTTTTTCTTAGAACAGTTTCTCTTCCAGACCCAGGGCGGAAGCGGCACCGCCGGTCACTTCCGCGGCATAGGCCGCGGCGAACGGCAGCTGGTGGGCGGCGAAGTAATCGGC
>DATGXM010000092.1:0-11472 GCA_035298985.1 Azonexus sp.
CGAGCAGCCACCGATGCCGCCGATCGACACACGCAGGCTGTCGCCGGCGGTGACCGGGAACAGCGGAGCGAGCGAACCGGACAGGATGACCTCGCCGGCCTTGAGCGGAATGCCCAGCTTGCCCAGGGTGTTGGCCAGCCAGGCCACGGCATTGATCGGCGAGCCGAGCGCGGCGGCGCCGGCACCGGTGCCGATGATCTCGCCGTTCTTCTCGACCACCATGCCGCACATGGTCAGATCCAGCTTCTTCGGATCGACCAGGCGGTCGCCCAGCACGAAGACGCCGCACGAGGCATTGTCGGCGACGGTATCCTGAATCTTGATCTTCCAGTTCTCGATGCGCGAATCGACAATCTCGAAGCAGGCCATCACGCCTTCGGTGGCGGCCAGCACGTCGGCGTTGGTGACGCCGGGACCCATCAAGTCCTTCTTCAGCACGAAGGCGATCTCGCCTTCTGCCTTCGGCTGGATCAGGGTGTCCATCGGAATCGATTCACCCTCGTTGTACACCATGCCGTCGAGCAGGTAGCCGAAGTCGGGCTGATAGACGCCGAGCATGTCCATCACCACCTTGCTGGTGACGCCGATCTTCTTGCCGATGATCTTCTCGCCATTGGCCAGGCGGCGCGACAACATCTGCTGCTGGATGTGATAGGCGTCCTCGATGCTGATATCGAAACCGCGCGAGGTCAGCGGGCTGACCGTCTTGCGGTTCGCCAGCGCCTCGTACAGTTCATCGCCCAGTTGAGTGATTTGTGCTTTTTCCATCGTGATAATTCCTCTGTTCAATCGGCCAGGAAATGGCCGACGAGATGGTTGAAATCGGCGCTGTGCTCGATCTGCACCCAGTGGCCGCAACGACCGAAGACGTGCAGTTGCGAATCGTCGATCCAGCGGTTCAGGGTCAGCGAATTGGCCAGCGGGATGACGCGGTCGTCGCGACCATGGATGATCAGCATCTTGTGCTTGATGGCGCGGATGTCCGCCTCAGCACTGGCCATGGCATCGACCCAGCGCTGACGCGGGGCCGGGAACATGGCCGAGAACGATTCCTGGAAACCGGGCCGGATGCTGGCCTGGTAGCGCAGCTCGGCCAGTTCGTCGGTGACCAGGCTACGGTCGTGGGCGAAGATGTCGAGCAGGCCGCGCATCGCTTGCAGCGAAGGCTGGTAGCCCCACACCGCATCCAGTTCGGTGGTGATCGGGAAGGGCACGCCGACGCTGCCCATCAGCACCAGCCGGCGAACACGCTGCGGATGGCGGATGGCCAGCGCCAGGGCAATGGCGCCGCCGAAGGAATTGCCGATCAGGTCGGTCTGCTCGATGCACAGCGCGTCGAGCAGGCCAACGGCGTGATCGACCCAGCCATCGACGCCGTACTCGATACCGGCCGGCCGCTCGGTGTAGCCGAAGCCGACCATGTCGGGCGCAATGGCGCGGCAGGTCTTGGCCAGTTCCGGCAGCACCAGCCGCCAGTTGGCCCAGGCCGTCACCCCCGGTCCGGAACCGTGGATGAGCAGCACCGGTGCCCCACTGCCCACATCGTGGTAGTTGGTGGCAATGCCGCCCGCCACCGTATTTACGACAACGCGGCGGCCGATTTCAGGAGAGTTTGCCGACATGCCGGTTTCGCCTTACAGCTTGATGCAGACGTTCTTGAGTTCGGTGTAGAACTCGAGCGAATGCACGCCGCCTTCACGGCCGATGCCGGACTGCTTGGCGCCACCGAATGGGGTGCGCAGGTCGCGCAGGAACCAGCTGTTGACCCAGACCAGACCGGCCTCGATCTTGCCGGCGACGCGGTGGGCGCGATTGACGTCCTGCGTGAAGACGGACGCGGCCAGGCCGTAGGTCGTATTGTTGGCGCGCTTGATCACTTCCTCTTCGCTGTCGAAGGGCATGATGGTCGTGCAGGGGCCGAAGATTTCCTCGCGCACCACGGCGGCGTTGTCGCCGAGGCCGGTCCAGATGGTCGGCTGTACCCAGGCGCCGTTGGCCAGTTCGCCCGGCATGTCGGGAATGCCGCCGCCGGTGACCACCGTGGCGCCCTCCTCGACCGCCTTGGCGTAGTAGGACAGCACCTTGTTGCGGTGTTCCTGGCTGACCAGCGGCCCCATGTTGGCGTTCGGGTCGCTCGGCACGCCCAGCTTCAACTTCTCGGCCCCGGCCTTCAGCGCGGCGACGAAGGTCTCGAAGAAAGGCCGCTCGACATAGACGCGCTCGGTGCCCAGGCAGACCTGGCCGCAGTTCGAGAAGCAGGAACGCAGCGTTGCTTCGATGGCGACTTCAAGGTTGGCATCGGCGAAGACGATGGCCGGGTTCTTGCCACCCATTTCCAGCGACACCGGGCGGGCGCCCTCGGCGGCAGCCTTCATGATGGCCGCGCCGGTGCGGGTTTCGCCGGTGAAGGTGATTGCGTTGACGTCCTGGTTGGTGGTCAGGAATTCGCCAGCCGAATTGGGGCCGAAGCCATGCACGACGTTATAGACGCCCTTCGGCACGCCACAGGCGTTCATTACCTCGCCGAGCAGGGTAGCCGTTTGCGGCGTTTCTTCCGACGGCTTGACGACCACGGTGTTGCCGCAGGCCAGCGCCGGGCCGACCTTCCAGGTCATCAGCAGCAGCGGCAGGTTCCACGGGCAGACGACGCCGACGACGCCGACCGGGCGGCGCATGGCGTAGTTGATGGCGCCCTTGCCGTCCGGGGTCGCCATTTCGAAGAATTCGGTCGGCGCGTTCTTGATCACGTCGGCGAAAATCTTGAAATTGGCGGCGCCGCGCGGGATGTCGATGTGCGAAGCCAGGCTCTTCGGCTTGCCGGTATCAGCGCATTCGGCTTCGAGGAATTCGTCGAAGCGGCGATTGATCTCATCGGCCACCTTGTTCAGGATGTCGGTGCGCTCGACCACGGTCATCCGGCCCCACGGGCCGTTCAGGGCCTCGTGCGCAGCCTTTACCGCGGCGTCGACCTCGGCCTTGCCGGCCTCGTGCACCATGCCGATCAGCGAGTTATCGATCGGGGTACGCTTCTCGAACTGCTTGACGGTCGAAATGAACTCGCCGTTAATGAAATTCAGGATCTGTTTCATTCTGTCCTCTATTGGGTTTCGTTGTCAGGCCAGCCCGATGGCGACCAGTCCTGCCTTGGCACATTCCTCGTCCTCGGCTTCCGAGGCACCGGAGACGCCGATGCCGCCGATCCACTCGCCGCCCTCGCCCGGCACCGGCAGCCCGCCGCCAAAGACGATCAGGCGCGGCTGGTTGGAGAAGCCGAACTTCATGCCGTCGTCGTGGCCGATGGCGCCCATCCAGGCCTTGGTCGGAAAGCCGAAGCTGGCCGAGGTGTAGGCCTTGTCGATGGCGATATCGATGGAGTGGATGTAGGCGCCGGGCTGGCGCAGGAAGGCCATCAGGTTGCCGCCGCGGTCGACGACCGCGACGTTGATCCTCCAGCCCTTCGCCGCCGCGAAGGCAACCGCCGCCGCACAGGCTGCGGAGGCTGCCTCGGCAGTGATCCCCGGTGTGCTGACGGCGACTTGCATCAGGTCACCACCGTCAGGAAACGGTCGTTCAGCTTGCGGTCGTGGTAGAAAACGGCGGCGCCGACTTCATCCATCGTCCACTTGGTCGGCTTCTGATCCGGGTAGGCATAGTTGCCGCCGCAGAAGGTTTCGAAACGGTTGCCATTCGGGTCGAAGGCGTAGATGGTCGTACCGCGGGTGACGCCGTGGCGGGTCGGGCCGATATCGATGGACACCCGGTTCATCGACATGATGTCGGCGGCGCGCAGCACCTGCTCCCAGGTTTCGAGCAGGAAGGAAACATGGTGCAGCTTGCCCGGTTCCGGATGGCGGACGAAGGCGATGTCGTGCGCCTTGGTCGAGCACGACAGCCAGATGGCCAGATCCTGGCTGTCATCCAGGGCGATGTGCTCGACCAGGAAGAAGCCGAGGACGTCTGTAAAGATCGCCTGGGCCTTCTCGATATCCGGCCCGTAGAGCAGCGCATGATCGAGGCGGATCGGCGCGATGCCTTTCTCGGCATTGGCGCACCAGGCTTCCGGGTTGAGTTCCCCCATCTCGTTGCCGATGGCGGTCTTGTGCGCATACAGCTCGATATCGTGGCCAGTGGGCAGCGTGAAGCGGACGCGCTCGCCGGTTTCCAGCAGGTCGCCGGCCTCGATGCGCTTGGTAGCGACGCCGTAGGCGTTGAGGTCCTTCTCCAGCTTGGCCAGGGTCGCGTCGCTGTCGACCTTGAAGGCAAAGAAGTCGACGCCGGCGTTATCGGCCTGACGCAGGATCACGCTGTGGTGATCGCGCTCTTCCCAGGTCTTGAAATAGACGCGCCCCATGGCATCGCGGCCGGTTTCGATGAGGCCCAGCACGTTCGAATAGAAATCCACGCTTTCATTGAGATCGAGCACTCTCAGTTGAACGTGCCCGGGACGAAGTACGCCAGTCATTGCCATTTGTCTGCTCCTTTTTTTGAGTGTGGTGACCGCATAAAAATCTATGCAATCGCTTTACCATAACGATATTTACAGTTAATCTCGATGTCAACAATTTTTCTCGAGATTTTATTATTCCACCGAAAATTCTCTCTATCAGGTTAGAATTTTGTGAACGTGGTCCTACCAATAAGCCAAACATCATGAATATCAGCGCTACTGCCGAAGGCCTCACCGCCGAGCCGAAAACCCTGGTCGAATCGGCCTACCGCGCCTTGCGCCGGGACATCATCGAAGGCCGCCTGGCCCCCGATGAAAAGCTGCGCGTCGAGCACCTCAAGGACAACTACGGGGTCGGCGCCGGCACCCTGCGCGAAGCGCTCTCCCTGCTCATCTCCGATGCCCTGGTGGTCAGCCAGGGACAGCGCGGCTTTCGCGTCGCCCCGGTGTCCCTCGAGGATTTCGAGGACATCACCCGCACCCGCGTCATGCTCGAATGCAACGCCCTGCGCCAGTCCATCGCCATGGGCGACGATGCGTGGGAAGCCAACCTGCTGGCTGCCTTCCACCGCCTCGCCAAGGCCGAGGAAAAGCGCATCGGCAGCGAGGATCGGGAGGAATGGGAAGAACGCAACCGCATCTTCCACGAGGTGCTGATCGCTGCCTGCCCGTCGCGCTGGCTCAAGCATTTCCTGTCCATCCTCTATCACCAGGCCGAGCGCTATCGCCGCATGTCGCTCTACCTGCAGCCCATCCCGCGCGACATCCACGTCGAGCACGAAGCCCTGCTCCACGCCGCCATGAACCGCGACGCCGACAAGGCCGCCGACATCCTGTCCGAGCACATCCTGCTCACCTTCCGCTCGGTTCAATCGATACCGGTCGAGCAACTGAACGAGAAGCGGCACGCCTGAACGGCCGCCTCCTGCCCCTCTTCCGTCATTCCCGCGAAAGGGGGAATCCAGGACACCAGGCAACACGGCCTTTGGAGCCTTTCTGGATTCCCGCCTACGCGGGAATGACGTGCTGCTAAGCTGCTGCCGACACCGCCGACGCCAAGCCCGGCGTCCGGCAAACGTTCTTCGCCATCTTGCCGATCACGCGCAGCGTGATGTCGCTGGTCGGCCGCACCCGGCAGGCCAGCACCCGCCCCGCTGCTTCATCCTCGACGCTGACGTAGTCGCGGCTCATCACCCGCTTGAAGTAGGTGCCCGAGGTGATCTCCACCTTGCACACCCCGCAGCCGCCGCCCCGGCAACCGACCGGAATGCCCTTCTTGCCCAGGCGCTCCATGCCGGCCAGCAGCGACTCCTGCGGAGAACAGCGATAGGTCTCGCCGGTTTCCTCGATCAGCACATTGAAATAGACCATGGCCGCTCCGTCGCCGCTCAGATGTTCTTGAACAGCGGGCTTTTCAGTTGTTGCGAGGCATCGGCCGCGGAGAAGAACTTCTCCATGTAGATGTCGCGCTCGAACAACCGCCCCTGCATCAAGGCCGTGATGCAGGCCTCGATCATGGCCGGCGGGCCGCACAGATAGGCCTTGTGGCCGCGGAAATCGTTGCCGAAATGCGCCTTGGCCGCCTCATGCACGAAACCACGTGCACCGTCCCAGTCGGAACCGGCCGGCTCTTCCGACAATGAGGGCACGTAGGTGAAGTTCGGGTATTTCTTGGCCAGTTCCCGGAATTCGGCGTCGTAATACAGCTCGGCGCGGCTGCGCTGGCCGTAGACCAGTGTGATGGGCAGCGTGCAGCCTTCGTCGAGCAAGTCTTCGATCATCGACTTCGGGCTGGACAAGCCCGAACCGCCGGCCATGAAGACCAGCGGCACGTTGGCCGACTTCTTGACGAAGAAACGCCCGTACGGGCCGCTGAATTTCAGGCGGTCGCCGACCTTCAGCTGCTCGTGCAGCCAGGTGGTGACCTGCCCGCCGGGCACGATGCGCACGTTCAGCTCGACCACGTTGTCGGTCTGCGGCGCATTGGCCAGCGAGAAGGCGCGCGACTGGCCGCCCAGGGCTTCGATTTCCAGATTGACGTACTGGCCGGCCTGGAACTTCATCGGGCGATCCAGCTTCAGCCAGATGCCCTTGATGGTCGGCGTCAGCGATTCGATCCTGACCACCTCGCCTTCGTAGTCCTCGACCGGCAGGTTGAGCGAATCGGGATCGTCCTCGATCTCGGCCTCGATCACCACGTCCGATTCGAGTCGCGAGCAACAGGCCAGGCACTTGCCCTCCTCCCGTTCGAAGTCCATCAGGGCAAAGGTCGACGCCTCGCCATGGTCGACCTCGCCGTCGGTCACCTGCACCTTGCAGGTCGCGCACAGGCCGTGGCAACAGGCGTGCGGCAGGTAGATACCGGCGCGCAGGGCAGCGTCGAGGATGGTCTGGCCGTCCTCGACTTCGATGGTCTGGCCAAGCGGTTCAATGGTCAGTTCGTAGCTCATGCCGCCCTCGAATCAGAAGTAAGTGCCGTTGCCGTTCAGGCCCGGGGTCTGCAGGCGCAGCACGTCCTTGTGCTTGAGGCCGAGTTCGGCCAGCGTCTTGTTCATGTCCGGCTGGAAAGGCTGGCCCGACTTGAGCCAGACAGCCTTGCCGAAATCGACCTGCGCCCAGTCCGGATGGCGGCTGTAGGAATGCGGCAGGTGCTTTTCAACCAGCTCCGAGAACTTGGTGCTCGGCGGCAGCAGGTAGGCAAAGGGCGCGCAGAACATCAGGTGGTCGTCCCAGCCGACGTAGAGCAGCTGGTTGCCGTGGAACTTGTCCTGGGTGTCGGCAGCGGGGAAGTTGTAATCGCTAAGGGCTTTGACAGCCATGTTCGTCTCCTAAATTCTTGTCGGGAGGGCACCAGGCCCTCCTCAGGTTTTAATCGATCAGGTGTTCTGGGTTGCCGCACCGCGCCAGGCGGCGAAGTTGGCCTGGTCGCCCGAACCTTCGTAGTCCAGGTTGTCCTTGCCGTTCTCGACGTGGTACCACTCGAGCACCTTGAGCATCGGATCGAAGCCCTCGGCGGTCGGGTCGGTGCCTTCCGGCCAGCAGTTGCCCTGGTAGATCTGGTGCACCGGCAGCCAGGCCTGGATGTACTTCTCCGGCTCGTCGTCAAAGATGTGCTTACAGCCGTCCGAACAGGTGTGGTACTTCTCGCCCTGGAAGTCGGATTCGCGATAGCAGATCTTGGTCGGGTCGTCCGGCTCGGTGAACACCATCGGGATCTGGCAAACCTGGCACAGCATGGGAAGCGTGTTGTTGTAGAAACGCTCGCCCTTGTCGGCCATTTCCCGCCACTTTTCGTAGCGCGGCCGGTAGTACTTGTCAAAGGTGTTGGGGTACTTGGCCGACAGCCAGTCCATTTCCTCGTCGTTGGGCAGCCAGGTGTGGAAGGCCGAGGCGTGGGCATACTGGTAGAAGGTGCACCAGGCCTGGTGCGAGATGTGTTCCTTGTCCACCGTGCATTGGGTGATGCAGTCCGGCACCTTGATGCCGTACTTGGCCAGGTCGTTGAACAGCGCGCCGCCGTTCTGCTCGAAGTAGATTTCCCAGGCTTCCTTCCAGCTCATCACGCGCTTGGGCAGCATGTAGTCCATCATCATGCCGACCAGGGTCAGCACGCGGATGCCGCGCCAGGCCCACTTGTCGATCCACTTCTGGACGATGGGCAGGTTGTCCGGGTCCTGCTCGAGCATGAACTTGATGCACTCGAGGCCCAGGGTCATGTGGCGCGCCTCGTCGGACTGCGCCGAGAAGCCGAAGGTCACGGTCGCCATGTCGCCGTTGTAGGCGGCACCCGACATGAAGGGCACGAACAGCAGGTTGGTCAGCACGTATTCGAAGGAGAAGCCGATGGCGATCATCCACTCGAAGGGGCCGGCCGAGAAGGCGTCGTCGAAGAAGGACTTGGGCACCGACAGGTACCAGACGCGTTCGATCTGGTGTGCGGCGCCGGCGTGGAAGCCTTCGTAGAACTTGTTGTAGTTCGACAGGGCGTGGATCTGCGTCTGGGCATGGCGGATTTCGTCGATCGACTGCATCAGGCAGGCAACGCGCGGGCCGACGCCCGGGAAGTTGCGGCCGGCCGCGGCGAAACCGCGGTGGGCGACGTATTCGAGCGGCGAAATGCCGGTCAGGAACAGCTTGACCGCATTCAGGTAGCGCGCGTCAGTGATGCCCAGGTGGCCGTTGTTCTGGGCGAAGGCGTCGAGCACGGCGTACAGCTTGCGCTCCTTCTCGGCCTGGTACTTCCAGTAGGCGTCCATGGTCAGGCGGAAGGGGTCTTCCCACTTTTCCCAGTCGTGAATCTTGATGCCTTCGAAGGCAGCCTGCGGGAAGACCTTGTCCATCGGCTGGTAGGTCGTTTCCCAACCCAGGCCGCGCGTCATGTGGGCGTACTTTTCCTTGAGGCCCAGTTTTTTGGTGTTGGCTTTCATGTCCATGTGAGTCTCCTTGCTCAGTTTTTCCAGGCCAGTGTGAACTGGTCGTCGTCCTCGTCGATGTTGCCGGACAGCGTGATCAGGTTGATCTGCAGCTCCTGCAGGTCGAAGTCGCGGCCGATGCGTTCCTCGATCGATTCGCGCTTGATGACCAGTTGGCCCTCGGCATTGATCTTGACCATGGCCGGCTGCTCGTCGAGCACCGCGTGCGGGTTGTCGGCGAGGATGGATTCGACGATGGGACGGGTGTCCTCGTTGGTTTGAAAGGCGATGAATACGGTAGACATGAAAACTCCTAGACAGCCAGGCCGAGCTTGGCGCAGCGGGCGTTGAATTCGGATGCGAGATCGGCCAGCACCTCGTCGGCCTTGTCGCCAAAGGCGCGCTGGGCAATCGGGGCGAGCGCCTCGCGGGTGGCCGAGCGGTACTGCTTGACCCAGGCGGCGAGCTGATCCTTGTTGGCCGGCGACTCGGCGGCCACCACCTTGATCTGGGCATCGACCCACTTGGCGGTCTCGGCCGACCATTCGGCCATGAAGCGGGTCATCATCGAGATGGCCGTGCCGCCGTGGGCCGAGAACTCGGCGTCCAGGTAGTCGTAGAGCATCGGGTTGAGCAGGCCTTCGAGCACGAAGTTCTGGGCGACGAAAATCTCGAACCAGTCTTCAAGGACCAGCAGGTTCTCGACATGGTGGCGCATCGGCTGCCAGGCGGCACCGGACATCCAGGCCTCCTTGGCGGCATCGAGCGCATCCGGCCCGTCGAGCACCAGGCCGATGCGGGTCAGGTACTGGGCGACGCCGAGGTGATCCATGGCGTGATAGAGGCAAGGCTGGGTAATGACCGTGCCGTAGCCGTAGGCCGCGATATAGGAATTCCCCATGTTGCCGCCCCACTCGACATGGCGCATGGGCACCAGGACGTCGAGGGCGATCTGCTTCAGCTCGGCCGGGATCAGCTCGGCCAGGCCGCGATCCTCGATCATGTCGAAGCTCGATTCGGCGGCGTCCTGCTGGCGGGCGCGGGCGATGGTGTAGGCCCCGTAGTAGTACTGGCGCGGGTCCTTCAGCGCATACCAGTCCTTCATCTCGATCTTGGTGCGCTTCTTGTCGAACAGCACGCGCTCGGCATCCCAGGTCGGCCGGTAGTGGAAGATGTGCTCCTGCTGGACGTTGTAGCTGCCCTCCTGGTAGCGGCTGGCCGGCTTGTCGCCGAAACGCTCGACCAGGTGGTCGAAGGTGTGGCGCAACGGCTTGATGGCCACGGTACGCAGATCAATCTGCATGTAAGTCTCCTCTCGTTATTCCCCGCTGGCGGGGTATTCAAACTTCGTCAAACTGCGTCTTCAAAACCCTGGCGCGAGGCATCGTTCAACCGGGAAACCCAGTCGCCCTGATCCGAGGTCGCCGGATCGAGCACGATGACTTCATTGGCCAGACAGAACTCGTGGAAGGCCGATTCGGGCAACATCAGCTCGACCGCCAGTTCCGGATCGCCGATCGAGAACTCGAACTCGATGAAGCCGTCCGCACGCCGCTTGCAGATGCGGACGTAACGCCGCCCCGCATCGAACGTGCTGCCTTGCCTCTGCTGTTGCACCATCCTCGCCTCCTGAAAACCATGCAGCGCCCATCGCTGCCGGGCTCTTCTTTATCAAGGAGCGTGCCAAAGACTTAAGCCACTGTTTCCATTGAAATCGCAAAAAAATGAGGCGCGTTTTGCTGCGGCGCAGAATTACGATCTGATGAATAGATTTCGCATCAGTTAATCAAATGATCAACTGCCGGATGAAGCGGTCTTGTCGGCAAAACCCGCCCCGCGATTTCCGCCGCGCCGGCCGCCATGCCATATGAATGGCCGGCAGTTTCGGGGGCACGCACTCCCCCGCGAAAAACAAAACCGTGGAATAATCTCGAGAAAATTGCCGGTTGCCGGAGCAACGGCTCAACCGTCATTCCCGCGAAAGCGGGAATCCAGGGGCGTTCTCGGAGCATTTCTGGATTCCCGCCTGCGCGGGAATGACCGCTGTTCCAAGCCAGCACCACAACAGAACATAAGCGGATGGCCCCGGCAACGGGGACGATCCGCGACAGTGAGACAACATGACTATCATCCGTTACCCGGAATCGAACGACCTGCGCAACCTGGTCAAGTTCTGCGAGAAGGACGGCACGATCTGGCTGGCCGAGAACCGCATGGTGCTCATGCACACCTCGGCCCTCGGCGCCCTGCGCCGCGAGCTGGTCGGCTCGGTCGGCAAGGAGCACGCCCGTCGCCTGCTGACCCGCATGGGTTACGCCGCCGGCGTCTGCGATGCCGAGCTGGCCAAGCGCATCCGCGGCCACCAGTCGCTGCAGGACGCCTTCTTCACCGGCCCGCAACTGCACATGCTGGAAGGCATCGTCCGCGTCACGCCGATCGACATGAAGCTCGATTTCGACAAGGGAACCTTCTCTGGCGAATTCCTGTGGGAAAACTCCTGGGAGCAGGACATCCACTTGCGCGAACTGGGCCAGTCCGACGAGCCGGTGTGCTGGTCGCAGATCGGCTATGCCTCCGGCTACACCTCGGCCTTCATGGGGCGTTTCATCCTGT
>DATGXM010000093.1:0-4326 GCA_035298985.1 Azonexus sp.
CCCTCCTGCACCTCGATGCCATCCCCGGCGACATCGCCGGCAACCGCAGCCGCATCGAGGCCGGCATCCGCGACGCGGTGGGGCACGGTGCCGACTGGATCGTCACCCCGGAGCTGGCCGAAACCGGCTACAACTTCGCCCAGCGCATCGGCACCGACTGGATCGCCCCCTATCCCGATGCCTGGATCAGCAAGCTGGCGGCCATCGCCCGCGACAACCGGGTGGCGCTCTTCATCGGTTTCGCCGAGCGCGATGCCAGCAGCGGCAAGCTGCACAACAGCGTCGCCGTCATCGACCGCGACGGCACCCTGCGCGGCACCTACCGCAAGCAGCGCCCGGTCGGCAGCGTCGAGGCCTGGTCCACGGCGGGCAGCGGTGGCGCGCCCTTCGTCATCGACGGCATTCCGGTCGGCGTGCTGATCTGCGCCGACACCTGGCGGCCGGAACCCGCCGCCCGCCTGCGCGAACAGGGGGCCGCCATCCTGCTCGCCCCGTCCGCCTGGCCGCCGGTGGACGGCATGGGGCCGGGCGATGTCTGGGAAAAGCGCAGCGCCGAAACCGGCCTGCCGCTGGTGGTCAACAATCGCACCGGCCGCGAGCCGGAACTCGATTTCTCGACCGGCGAAAGCGTTATCGCCAGCGGCGGTGAGCGGCGTTTCGTTTTTGCCGCCGAGCAAACGCGCCTGTTCTACGTCGACTGGGATCGTCGGCAAGGTTTCAGCCGAGTCGGACCGTAAGGCGGCGGCGCCCTTTGCAGGTAGCGTTTGACTCCCTGCATGGGCTTTCCGCCCGGGCCAGCATGCCGAATGGCTTGCCGCGCCTGGCGAACTCAAGTAATTTGCGGGGATGAACACCAGTCCAGCCAAGGGGGTCGGCGCGCTCGACAACGACGAGATGCTGCTCGTTCTGCAGCAAGCGCTGACCAAAAAACGCGTCCTGATCGTCGACCGGCATCCGCCGGCACGTGAGGCGTTGCGCCTGATGCTCGGCGCGCTGGGCGTCACGGCGGTGCATGGCGCCGGCAATTCGGCCGAGGTGATCCGCCAGGTCAAGGGCAACCGCTTCGACATCATCCTGTCCGATTTCGTCCTCGACGACGGCCGCGACGGCCAGCAGCTGCTCGAGGAACTGCGCCACGCCCACCTGATTCCGCTGTCGACGGTGTACGTCATCATCACCAGCGAGCGCAGCTACACTAACGTCGTCGCCCTGGCCGAACTGGCGCCGGACGACTACCTGATCAAGCCGTTCACCGCCGAGCAGTTGCAGAGCCGGCTGCTCAAGGTCATCTACAAGAAGCACATCCTGCACCGCATCTACGAGCAAATCGAGCGCGGCGCCCTGCAGGAGGCGATCGCCGCCTGCGACCGGGTTATCCAGCAGCAGCCCACCTACATGTACGACGCCCTGCGCTTCAAGGGCGAACTGCTGCACCAGCTGGGCAAGACGCGCGAGGCCGAGGAGGTGTTCCGCCGCGTACTGGAAGGGCGGGTCGTGCCGTGGGCCAAGATGGGGCTGGCCATGGCCCTGCGCGACCGGGAATCGCTCGGCGAGGCCGAGGAACTGGCAGAGCAGGTCATCCAGGAGGCGCCGGATTTCCTGTCGGCCTACGATTTCCTCGCCTCGGTGCATGAGGCGCAGGGGCGGCTGGAGGAGGCCCAGCAAGCCTTGCAGCGGGCGGCCGACGCCTCGCCGCACAACACCCTGCGCCAGCGCATGGTGGGCGACGTGGCGGCGCGCAACAAGGACATGCTGACCGCCGAAAAGGCCTACAGCAAGGTGATCGAGCGCAGCAAGGGTTCCAGCCTGCGCACGGTGGACGATTTCGCCAACCTGTCGCGCGTGCTGGTCGAACGCGGGCAGATCGAAGGTTCGCGCAAGATCGCGGCGGAAATGAAGCGCGAATGGCGCGGCGACAAGCAGGCCGAACTGGCCGCCCTGGTCACCGAAAGCCTGTGTCTGCATGCCGAAGGGGCCAACGACAAGGCGCAGGGCCTGGTCGGCCAGGCCCTGGAGCTGCAACGCCAGCTCACCGCCGAGGCGGCGGAAAAGGGCAAGCATCTGTCGCAGCGCCTGGCGGTCGATCTGGCCCACGCCTGCTACGCTGCCGGCGAGGCGGGCGAGGGTGCCCGCATCATGCGCCAGGTGGCCGCCGAGAATCATGAAGATCCACATCTGATCGGCCACATCACCCAGGTCTTCGAGCGCACCGGGCAATCCGATGCCGGCAAGGCCATCCTCGACGAAGTGGGCAAGGAAATCGTCGAACTGAACAACCGCGGCGTCATGGCGGCGCGCAGCGGCGACCTGGCCGGCGCCGTCCAGCTGCTGATCCAGGCCGCCGAGCAGGTGCCCAACCTACAGTTCCTGGTCAATGCGGCCAAGGCCATCTACACCCTGATGGACCAGAAGGGCTGGGACAACGACCTGGCGGCGCGCGCCCTCGGCTATCTGCAACGCGCCCAGCGCAAGGACCGCAAGAGCGCCAAGGTCGCCTCGGCCCGCCACCTGTACATGACGGTGGCCAAGAAATACGACATCCCCACCGACAACAGCTGAAGGCTGGCCGGGCCTGCGCCGCAACATTTTGAAACCATTTAACCGGGCCGCCGTTCATCCTTTTGCCGCGCTGCCGCGTTGATTGCTTATCGGCCTGCCGGTGGTGCAGGCCCGCCCCTTTTCCGGGAGTCCCGCAATGCTGAAGTCCCTGCACCGAATTTTGATGGCCGCCATTTTGCTGGTCGCCCTGCCGGCCCTGGCGCAAAGCGATCCCCCGGGCCGCGTCGGCCGCGTCTCCCACCTCGACGGCGAAGTCGGCTTCCGGGTCGATCGCCGCGACGAAGGCGGGCCGGCGACGCTGAACTGGCCGGTGAGCAGCGGCGCCGTGCTGGAAAGCGGCCGCCAGGGCCGCGCCGAGGTGTGGATAGGCTCGACCGCCTACCGGCTGAGCGGCGACAGCCAGGTCGAATTTCCGCTGATCGACGATAGACGGGTCGATACCCGCTTGAATGGCGGCAGCCTGGCGGTCAGCGTACTCGACCGCGACCAGGCCGACGATGCGCTGGTGACGATGCCGGACGGCACGGTGCGTTTCCAGACCCCGGGCCGCTATCGACTGAATGTTTATGCCGATCGCAGCGAACTGGTTGTCCAGGCCGGCCGCGCCACCTTCGACAACGGCCGCCGGGTCATCCCCGTGGCGGCCGGGCAGATGGCGGTCTTCGGCAGTGACGGCAGCGAACAGCTGGAGGCAGCCCCGCGCTACGACGCCTTCGACCAGTGGGTGGCCAACCGCGAGAACGCCTCGCTGGCCGGCCCGGCCCGCCGCTACGTGTCGCCGCACATGACCGGCTACCAGGACCTCGACGCCTACGGCGACTGGCGCAGCACCACCGATTACGGCACGGTCTGGTATCCGCGCGGCGTGGCCGACGACTGGGCGCCCTACCGCTACGGCCGCTGGGCCTGGGTCGCGCCTTGGGGCTGGACCTGGGTCGACCAGTCGCCGTGGGGCTTCGCGCCCTTCCACTACGGCCGCTGGGCGATGATAGGCGGGCGCTGGGGCTGGGTGCCCGGCCGCTTGGTGGCCCGCCCGGTCTATGCCCCGGCGCTGGTCGGCTGGGTCGGCAACCCCGGCTGGAGCGCCAGCTTCAGCTTCGGCTCGGCCCCCGCCGTCGGCTGGTTCCCGCTCGCCCCGCGCGAGGTCTATGTGCCGGCCTATCGCTATAGCCCGAATTACGTACGCCAGATCAACGTCACCCAGGTCAACAACGTGACCATCATCGACCGCGCCGTGCGCAGCACCGCGCCGACCTACGCCTACCGCGCCCTGCCGCAGGCCGTCACCGTCGTGCCGGCCAACCACCTGCGCGAAGGCCGGCCGATTTCGCGCAGCGAGATAAGGCAAGCCGACCGCCGCGACCTCGGCCAGGCGCCGCTGGCCCGCCAGGCGCCGACCACCCAGTGGCTGGCCCCGACAGCCGGCGCGACGCGGCCGCATGAAAGCGACCGCGGCGCCAGCCGACCGCCACGTACCGAATTCGCCAGCCCGCGCCCGAACGACCGGGAGCGCGGACCATCCCGTTTCGACGGACGCGACAACGACAGACGGCAACCGGCCGACAGCCGGGCCCGCCCGGCGGACAACCAGCCGCTGCGCCAGGAAATGCCGGCCATGGACGGTCGCCGCGGCCAGCCGGATGCAGCCCGCGACGCGATGCCGGACTCGCGCCGCGACAACCGCCGCGGACCGGACGCCGCCCCCGAATCCCGCCCCGGCTTCCGTTCCGAGCCGGCCGCACCATCGGCCCGCCCCGGTACTCCAGC
>DATGXM010000094.1:0-12280 GCA_035298985.1 Azonexus sp.
GCCGATGTTCGGCGTCGCTAGGCCGGCGGCCTTGGCTTTTTGCCAGACTTCGAACAGCTCGGATTTCTTGACGTCGGCCAGGATAATGTTCTGTTCGTGGCTGATGCGCAGTTCGCCGAAGCTATAGCGGTCGGCGAGTTCGGCGACGGCTTCCATCTGGTCGGAGCTGATGTCGCCCGGCGCGACGCCGTGCTGCTTGAGCGACAGCGTGACGGCGGCGTAGCCGGCCACCTTGTGGGCGTGGGTGTTGCGTTCGAGCCAGCGCTGGAAGGCCTTGTCGGCCGGCAGGTCGACGGCGCCGACCGCTTCGTAGGCCGGGGCGGTGAAGTGGGCGGCGACGCGGTCGTATTCGGCCTGCGTGATGGTCATCGGACCGCCCTTGCCGTGCGTCCATTCGGCCTCGACCTGCTCGCGGAAGGCATCGATGCCGAGCGACTGGACGAGGATCTTGATGCGGGCCTTGTAGGCGTTGTCGCGACGGCCGTAGCGGTTATAGACGCGCAGGATGGCTTCGCAGTAGGACAGGATGTCCTGCCAGGGCAGAAACTCGCGGATCACTTCGCCGCGGATCGGGGTGCGGCCGAGGCCACCGCCGACGATGACGGTGAAGCCGACCTGGCCGTCGACCTGTTTCAGGTGCAGGCCGATGTCGTGGAACCAGGTCACCGCACGGTCTTCCTGCGTGCCGGAAATGGCGATCTTGAACTTGCGCGGCAGGAAGGCGAATTCCGGGTGGAAGGTGGTCCACTGGCGCATGATCTCGGCCAGCGGGCGCGGGTCGATAATCTCGTCGGCGGCAACGCCGGCGAACTGGTCGGTGGTGATGTTGCGCAGGCAGTTGCCGGAGGTCTGGATGGCGTGCATCTCGACTTCGGCCAACTCGGCGAGAATCGCCGGCACGTCCTCGACCTTGGGCCAGTTCAGCTGCAGGTTGTGGCGGGTGGTGAAATGGCCGTAGCCGCGGTCGTACTTGCGGGCAACCTTGGCCAGGGTGCGCAACTGGGCCGAATTCATCATCCCGTAAGGCACTGCAATACGGAACATCGGCGCATGGCGCTGGATGTAGAGACCGTTCTGCAGACGCAGCGGGCGGAATTCGTCATCGCTCAGTTCGCCCGCCTTCCAGCGGCGAACCTGATCGCCGAACTGGGCAACGCGTTCGTTGATCAGTTGCCGGTCGATGGCATCGTATTTGTACATGAAACGTCCTTAAGCAAAGACCAGCTTGGTGCCGATCAGCACCAGCATGGAGGCCAGGATGCGGCGGAGGATATGCTCCGGCACCTTGGCGGAAAGATGGCTGCCGACCCAGATGCCGGGCAGCGAACCCAGCAGCAGGGCGCCGAGCAGAGACCAGTCGACGCCACCGAGCATCCAGTGGCCTAGTCCGGCGACCAGGGTAAGCGGAACGGCGTGGGCGACATCCGATCCGACAATCTTCACCGGCGAAAGTTTGGGGTAGAGGAAAAACAGGGCGGCGACGCCCAGTGCGCCGGCGCCGACCGACGAAATGGTCACCAGCACGCCGAGGATGGCGCCGACGCCGACCGTGATCTTGCCCAGGCAGCACTGGCGGAGCGCCGAGTCTTCGTGCTTGCCGGCATAGTCGCGCAGCTTGCGGCCGAAGATGAGCGCGATGGAGGTCAGCAGCAGCGCGAAACCGAGGCCGTGCGAGACGATGGCGCCGATGGTGTTGCTGCCCTTGGGCAGTTGCGACAGTACGAAAATGGTGAGGGCAGCGGCCGGGATGCTGCCGGCGGCCAGGCGACCGGTGATCGCCCAGTCGATATGCCCTTTGCGGCCGTGCGCTACCGTGCCGCCGGCCTTGGTCATCGCCGCGTAAAGCAGGTCGGTGCCGACCGCGGTGGCCGGATGCACGCCGAACAGCAGAACGAGCAGCGGCGTCATCAGCGAACCGCCGCCGACGCCGGTCAGGCCAACGATGGCGCCCACTGCGAAGCCCGAAAGGGTATAGAGATAATCCATGGGACCGCATCGTAGCAGCGGCGGTTTGAATCAAAAAGAATATTGAGTTAGATTGTTATAGATTTTAGTTATTAGCTGATAGCTAATGGGCGCTTGACTATCTGCCTACCCGTAACAGCCTGATTCGCCATCCGGAAATGAAACTCCAGCAATTGCGTTACATCGTCGAAATCCAGCGCCAGGGACTCAATGTCTCGGAGGCGGCCGAAACGTTGTATACCTCGCAGCCCGGCATCTCGAAACAGGTCAAGCTGCTCGAAGACGAGCTCGGGGTGGCGATTTTCGAGCGTAGCGGCAAGCGTTTCACCGGCGTCACCGAGCCCGGCAAGGTGGTGTTGAGCATTGCCGAACGCATCCTGCGCGAAGCGGAAAACCTCAAGCGGGCGAGCGCCGAATTCGCCACCGGCGACAGCGGGCGGCTGGTGCTGGCCGCCACCCATACCCAGGCGCGCTATGCCCTGCCGGTCGTCGTCCGCGACTTCGTGGCCCAGCATCCGACGGTCAAGCTCGAGATGCACCAGGGCAGCCCGACGCAGATTGCCGAATGGGTCGTCGCCGGAGAAGCCGACATCGGCATCGCCACCGAGGCGCTCGACCAGTATCCGCAGCTGATCACCCTGCCGGTGCGCCAGTGGAGCCATTGCGTCATCGCGCCGGACAACCATCCAATCCTCAAGGCGCCCCGTCTGTCGCTGAACGAACTGGCGCGCTGGCCGCTGATCACCTACGACACGGCCTTTACCGGCCGTTCGCGCATCAACCGCGCCTTCGAGCGTATCGGCGTGCAGCCCAATGTCGCGCTGACCGCCCTTGACGCCGATGTGATCAAGACCTATGTCAGCCTGGGGCTGGGTCTGGGCATCATCTCGGCGCTGGCTGTCGATCCGCAGCGGGATGCCGGCCTGGTGGCGCTCGATGCCGGCCACCTGTTCGAGTCGAACACGACGCGACTGGCCTTGCGCCGCGCTACCTATCTGCGGCGTTACGACTACGACCTGATCGCCCTGTTCGCGCCGCATTTGACGAAGCGGGTCGTCGAGATGGCCATGCAGGGTGGTGGGGACGAGTATCAGTTGTAGGACCCGCCGGCTTCCCCATGCCGCTAGCGTACTGGTATTATGACTTTCGACCGGCCGGGAGTCCCACCAGGGGGTGATCGCTCCCCGACTGTCGCGAGTAGAGAGCACATGAACGCAATCCCAGAAGAAAAATTCATGCAGAGCATGTTGAATGGGGTGGATATTCCGCCCTGTCCGGTGGTCCTGATCGAGCTCGATGCCGAGCTCAAGAAGGATATCCCTGATCAGCGCGAGGTCGGCCTGCTGATCAGCCGGGATGTCGCCTTGTCCGGGCACGTCATGCTGATCGCCAATTCGCCGGCCTTTTCCACCGGCAACAAGCTGGCCTCGGTCATGCAGGCCATCAACGTCCTCGGTATGCGCAGCGTCTTCAATATGGTCGTCGGCCATTTGCTGAAGGTGGCATTGGCCGGCGAGCGCGATGTCTCGATGGAGCGCTTCTGGGAAAGCTCGGCATTGACGGCGCGGGTTTCCGCCGAATTGGCCAAGCGTCTGCGCTGTGTGCGCCCCGACGTGGCCTATACCTTCGGCCTTTTCCATGACTGCGGGATTCCGCTGCTGATGAAGCGTTTTCCGCAGACCAAGGACGTGCTGGCCCAGGCGAATGCCTGCGAGGAGCGGATTTTTACCGAAGTCGAGGAAGGAGAGCTGGGAACCAACCATGCGGTGGTCGGCTACTTTCTGGCCAAGCGCTGGCAGTTGCCCGATTTCATTTCCGAAGCGGTGCTCAATCACCACGACTACAGCGTTCTCAGCCAGCCGGGCGGCATCGGCGATATTTCGCGCGCCTTGATTGCCGTCAATGTCCTGGCTGAACATGTCACGCGCCTGCACAACACCGGCAACGGCGAAGAGGAATGGGCCAAGGCGGCCGAATCGGTTTGCGCCTACTTCAACCTGTCGCTGGGTGCAGTCGACGACCTGATCGAGGATTTGCTCGACTGGTTGAGCTGACCAGCCACCATCCGGGGGAAGCCGCTTACGGCTTCCGCATGCGGGGGGCGGTATCGCGCAGGACCAGCGAGGGCGCCGAGAACGGCGCCAGGCGTTCGAGGAAATCCAGCAGTTCGAGGACCGGTGAATTGCGGAAGAAGGCTGCCTTCGGCGTTTCCAGCCAGATCCGGTCGGCCCACACGTGCAGTTCGTGCGGCCGGTCGCCGAAACCGTCTCCGTCGAGGTCGAAGCCTTCGTAGGTGTCCCAGCTGTTGCCCCACCAGATATCGTTCATCGGGTCGCCATCGCCAATGATGGTGACCGGCCACAGATTGCTCTTGAAGGTGTTGTTGATGGCGATGTGGCCGCCCTTGGCGCCATAGAAATAGACGCCGGTGACGTTGTGGGCAATGGTGTTGTTGATGAACACGATGCGGTTGATCGGGTTCATCGGCGAATCGGCCATGATGCCGTGGGCGCAATGGACGATTTCGTTGTCCTGGACCAGGGCCGCCGAGGTTTCCTTGAGCGCGACGCCGGCCCCCGAGGCGTCCATGGCATGCAGGATGCGGTTGTTGCGGATGATCAGTCCATCCGAGTTCAGCGCGACGATGCCGGTCGAGTTCTTGTCCAGCAGGTTGCCTTCCACCAGGCTGCGGTGGGCGAACAGGAAGTTGAAGGCGCGGCGGCTGTCGCGGATAGTGTTGCCGGTGTAGCGATTGCGCGGCGCGTTGCTCACCGTGACGTCGCGTATCTGCGCGATGTCGTTGTTCTCGATACGGTTGCCGGTGCTGTACCACAGGCGCAAGCCGTCGCCGCGGTCGGCCGGATCGACCGGGCGGGAACGGATGCGGTTGCCGCGCACGACGCTGTCGTTGGTCTTGTGCAGCGAAATGCCGAACAACACGTCTTCCACCACGTTGTTCTCGATCAGCAGCCGGTTGCCCTCGGCCATGATGCCGCCGTCGATGCTGTCGTGCGAACCGCCGCTGCCGCGCAGGACCAGGCCGCGTACCGTGACGTGGTCGGCCTTGATGGTCAGCACGGTTCCTTTTCCGCCGCCATCGACGATTACCAGGCCGTTGCCCTCCACCGTCAGCGGTTTGTCGATAAGGCCCGGGCCGCGATAGGTGCCGGCCGGCAGGCGCAAGACGCTACCGGGCAGGGCGGTGTCGAGCCAGGCCTGCAGGGGCTGGTCGGCAAACGCCTCGACGGCAAGGAGCAGGGGGATAATGAAAAGGAAGCGGGCGGGCATCGGAGCAGGATTTAGCCATGTCCGCTACGCCGGCGCTGCAACCTGCATCAAGTTTTTACGCTGTCGGCGGCTTATTCCCAGTATTCGGTGACTTCGCTGGCCCAGGCGGTCGCCGCGAGCAGGGCGCCATTCACGGCTTCAGCCGTTACCCCCGCCGCTTGGGCGGCCTTGCCCAAGCCGCTCTGGTCCACCGCTTCGGCCGCCTCGGCGACCGCCAGCAGCGCGGCGTAAGGCCCGCTGCGCTCGAGCAGGGCCTGGCAAATTTCGTCGGCGAGGGGCAGGGTGCCGAGGATGTCGGCGAGCGGCCGATGCAACAGCCGGTTGAGGCAGGAAAAAATGCCGGTAAGGAACAGCGGGTCGTGCGGTTGGCCGGGCATTTGCTGCTCGGCGAGGATTTCCATCAGGCGGCCGCGGGTCAGCGCATTCTCGACCAGCAGCCAGTCGCTGAGCTGGGGTTCGCGGACCGAGAAGAGCAGGACGGCGAGCCAGCGGGTCAGGCGCTGGCGGCCGAGGATCATCAGCGCCTGTTCGAGCGAGTCGATCTGCCGGGTCATGGCCAGGATGGGCGAATTCAGGTAGCGCAGGATGCGGAAGCTGAGCATGGGGTCGAGTTTCATCGCAGCGGCGATTTCGGCCGTTTCGGCCTCGCCCTGAACGAGGCGCAACAGGTTCAGCAGCTGCGTCTTGTGCGGGTCGCCGCTCGGTTCGTTCCGGGCGGTGGCCGGCTGTTCGGCAAACTTTCCATGGCAGTTGCTGAAATGCCACTGCAGGCACAGCTGCTGGTCGTCCACGGTTTCGACATTGCAGGCTAGCAGGTGGAGCGGCGTGGCGCGGGCACCGGCCCGCACGGCGGCCGAAAAGTCGCGGATGGAATTGGCCTCGCTGCCGGCGACGTCGATGGCGGCGTAGTCGACTTTCTGGATGACCTTGGCGTAGGCCGGGTTTCGCGGCTGGCGGAAAAGGCCGAAGCGGAAACCGCGCTCGCGCAACAGCTCGATGGCCGAGCAGACCATATCGGCCTCGGCATCCGGCGCCAGCTGGAGAAGCAGGACGACATTGTCGCCGGCGAGGTGTTCGAGGGCGGGCAGGTCGAGGCTGGACGAACTGATCGGCAGGAAGGCTGCTGTCCGGTTCCAGGCTTCCGTGCTGGCATTCAGCGTGTCGAACAGCTGGCGGTCGAGGTCGCGCTGGATTTCAAGGTCGGCGTCGGCGACGGCCGTACCCTGCTGCATCCGGAACAGGTGGCCGGACAGCCGGTTGTCGCGGTCGAAAACGGCTTCGCGGCGGACAAAGGCGGCCGGGGTGAGGGGCGGTTCCTGCGGACCGTCAGCAGCCGTCGGCATCGTCGTTTGGGCTGACTTGCCGAACAGTTTTTTCAGGCCACTGAACATGACGCACTCCCCCCAAAAAGAAAATGCCCACCGTCGGTGGGCATTCCGGCCACACGCCGGTGACCATTTTCGCATGCAGCGCGCGGCTTTAGTCGACCTTCGCCTTGCTGCGCAGGTCCTTGACCAGGTTTTCGACCTGTTGCTGGCCGGCGCGCTGTTGCAGCTGCTGCTTGACCTGCTCGAAAGGCGGCGGATTGGACGGGCGGGAGTCATCGAGCTGGATGACGTGATAACCGAAGTCGGAATGCACCGGGGTCTTGGTGTACTCGCCCTTCTTCAGCTTGCCCAGCGCGTCGCCGAACGGCTTGACGTAGGCGGCCGGCGAGTTCCAGCCCAGATCGCCGCCCTTGTCCTTGGAGCCAGGGTCTTTGGACTGCTTGGCCAGTTCGGAGAACTTCTCGCCCTTGTCGAGCTTGGCGATGATGGCCTTGGCGTCTTCTTCCTTTTCGACCAGCACGTGGCGGGCCTTGTATTCGGTGCTGCCCAGATTGTTCTTGATCACGTCGTACTCGGCCTTCAGCTGGGCTTCGCTGACCGGGTTGGCCTTGACGTATTCGGTCAGGTAGGCACGGATCAGGACGGCCTGCTTGGCCAGTTCGATCTGCCCCTGGATGTTCGGGTTCTTGTCCAGGCCCTTCTTCTTGGCTTCCTGGGCGAGGATTTCGCGGCGTACCAGTTCTTCCTTGACGGCGCCCTGCAGTTCCGGGGAGTCCGGCGCCCCCTGGGCCTTTTGTTCGGCAACGAAGGCGTTATAAACGTTTTGTGAGATCGGCTGGCCATTGACGGTGGCGAAAGCCTTGCCCTTGTCGGCGGCGAGGGCCGGGGCGGAAACGATGGCGCCAGCGACAAGCAGGGCAGCCAGACGGGAGAGCTTGAACATGTATCTATCCTTGGGTGGAGGGAGCAACTGGAAAATTATACTTCGCCGGGTACTTCGGCGCAGATGCTGAGCGCATGGACCGGGCCACGCATCAGGTCACCGGCAGCATCATAAATCATGCGATGGCGGGCGACTGTGTTTTTGCCCACAAAGGCCGCGGCGACGATGTCGATATGGTAATGGCCACCGCCGCTGCGGGCGCCGGCATGTCCGGCATGCAGATGCGAGTCGTCGCGGATGGCAAGCGCGGTCGGTTGCAGGACCGCCAGGCGCTGGCGCAGCAGTTCGACGGTGTCGGCGCTCACGCCGGCAAGGCCTTCTTGAACGGCTTGACGGTGACCTTTTCATAGACGCCGGCCGCGATGTACGGATCGGCGTCGGCCCAGGCCTTGGCGGCTTCCAGCGAGGCAAACTCGGCGATGATCAGGCTGCCGGAAAAGCCGGCCGGGCCGGGGTCCGGCGAATCGATGGCCGGGCAGGGGCCGGCGATGATCAGGCGGCCTTCGGCCTGCAGGGCTTGCAGGCGCTCGAGATGGGCGGGACGGGCGGCCAGGCGCTTGTCCAGCGTGCCGGCGCGGTCTTCGGCGATGAAGGTGTAGAGCATTATTTTTCTTCCTCGATGTATTTGGACAGCAGCATGCCTTGCGCGAGCACGAAGACGAGCATCAGACCCATGCCGCCGAACAGTTTGAAATTGACCCAGGTGTCGGTCGGAAAATTGAAGGCGATGACCAGGTTGAGCACGCCCATGACAGCGAAAAAGGCGATCCAGGACAGGGTGACCTTGTTCCACACCGCTTCGGGCAAGCTCATCTGCTCGCCGAGCATGGCTTTCATCGGGTTCTTCTTGAGGACCAGCGAGCTGAACGCCATGCTGATCGCGAACACCCAGTACAGGATGGTCGGCTTCCACTTGATGAACACTTCGTTCTGGAAGAACAGCGTCAGGCCGCCGAAGACGACGACCAGTCCGAGGCTGATCCACAGCATCTTGTCCACCTTGCCGTGGCGGAAATGCACCCAGACGATCTGGATCACGGTGGCCACGATGACGACGACAGTGGCGAGCAGGATCGGTGCCTGCTTGGCGTCGACGAGCGCCGAACCGAGCAGCGTGGCGACCCAGCTGGCAGCCGATTCGGGATTCTTTTCCGAATACTTGAAGGCAGCGAAAAAGAGGATGACGGGGAAAAGGTCGAAGAGCAGTTTCATGGCGGGGCATTATATACTGCGCGCACCCACCGTCCCGCAAGCCGGAAATACCATGCATACCGTCCTGATCATCGATGACAGCGACATCAACCTGACGCTGATCAAGGCCTTGGTCCTCAAGCTCGGCGAGTGCGCGCCCGTCCTTTACGACAACCCGCTGGCGGCGCTCGAATGGTGCCGCAGCCATGAGCCGGACCTGGTCATTGTCGATTACATGATGCCGGAGATGGACGGCCTGCGCTTCATCAGCGCCTTCCGTGCCCTGCATGGCCGCAACGAGATTCCGGTGCTGATGATCACCGCCAACGACCAGAAGGACATCCGCTACGATGCCCTGCTCGGCGGGGCGAACGATTTCCTGACCAAGCCCATCGACCGCATCGAATTCTCCGCCCGGGCGCGCAACATGCTCTCGCTGCGTACCGGGCAGAAATTCCTGGCCGACCGCGCCGAGCACCTGGCCGTGCTGGTGGACGAAAGAACGCGGGAAATCCGCGAGCGGGAAAAGGAACTGATCTTCCGCATGTCGCGGGCGGCCGAATTCCGCGATCCGGAAACCGGCGCCCACATCCAGCGCATGGCGCATTACTCGCAGATCATCGCCCGCGGCCTGGGGCTCGGTCCGGCGATGGAGCAGTTGGTCCTCGAAGCCGCTCCCATGCACGATGTGGGAAAGATCGGCATTCCCGACTACATCCTGCTCAAGCCGGGCAAGCTGACCCCCGAGGAATTCGAGGTCATGAAGGGGCATGCCCGGATCGGTCATGAGCTGCTCAAGGACAGCGGCTCCGAAATCCTGCGCGCCGGGGCCGAGGTGGCCATCTCGCACCACGAAAAATACGATGGTAGCGGCTATCCCTTCGGCCTGAAGGGCAGCCACATACCGCTGCTCGGCCGCATCGTCGCGGTGGCCGACGTATTCGACGCGCTGACTTCGGAGCGTCCCTACAAGCGGGCGTGGTCCCTGGAGGATGCCGTCCGCTTCCTCGAAGAAGGTCGCGGCAAGCATTTCGATCCGATATGTATCGAGGCCTTTCTGGCCGGTTGGGACGACATCCTGGAAATTCGTCAGCGCTTCCGCGACGAGGAAATTCCACAGATCTGATTGCGAATCGCCGCCCGGTAGTTGGCGGCAGGGAGACCGACAATGGCAGGGATTTTTGTGCTGGACCGGGCGGCCATTCTTCAACGACTGGGCGGCGACGAAGAGATTTACGACATGATGGTCGCCATGTTCCTCGACGATGTCGATAACAACTGTGCTGCGCTGTCTGCCGCCTTTGCCGCGGCGGACCCGCAAAGCGTCCAGCGCGAGGCGCATACCATCAAGGGCTTGCTGGCCACCTTTTCCGACGACGAAGGCGCCAGCGCTGCGATGAGTATCGAAAGCGCGGCCCGGAGCGGGTCCCTGGCCGGGCTGGCGGGGGCCATCGGCAATATCCAGTTACGGCTGCATGAAGTGGCGACGGCGCTGGGCAAGCGCTGAAGCATCCCGCCCTTCCCGCGCCTCGCGGTACTGCCTGGGCACGCAGGCGGCAACGGCAACTCGGCGGTGAATCAGACCGGCAGGCGCAGGTGATCGGCAGCGCCAGCCACACCACCGGCCGGCGCATGCGGGACGACGCCGAGCAGCGGCGCCGGTAGCCTGGCCTGCAGCGTCGCCAGGTTTTCGTCGAAGCGCGCCATGGCCGGATCGATGCGGTTGGCGACCCAGCCGGCCAGGTGCAGGCCGCGCTCAGCGATGGCTTCCGCCGTCAGTAGCGCATGGCTGATGCAGCCCAGGCGCATGCCGACGACCATGATCACCGGCAAGTCCAGTTCGACCGCCAGGTCGTCGCTGCCCTGCTGCGCGCCGAGCGGTACGCAGAATCCCCCCACGCCTTCAACCACGACCCAGTCGGCCTGCTGGCGGGCGGCCGTGCAGGCCGTCTTGATGGTGGCGAAGTCGATGCTGATGCCGGCCTCGGCGGCGGCGATATGCGGCGCGACGGGTGGCGCGAAGCAGTACGGATTGATCAGGGCGCGGGGCAGCGCCACGCTGCTCGCGGCGCGGATGTTTTCAACATCCTCGTTCAGGCCGGCGGCATCGGTGCCGGCGGCGATGGGCTTCAGGCCGGCGGCGCGCAGGCCGTCGCGGCGGGCGCGGTGGAGCAGGGCGCAGGTGACGAATGTCTTGCCGATCTCGGTATCGGTACCGGTCAGGAAATAGGCGGGGCTCATGTTCGGGCGTTGAGGGTGATGACGTCGTAGGTCAGCGGCAGGCCGTCGCCGGTACGCTGCGCTTCGTAGGCCGCTTCGGCGCGCTGGAAGGCGCTGCGGCTCATCAGGCTGGTGCGCCGGCCGAGGCCGACCTGGTTAGCGCCGATGGCCTTGACCGAGCGGAGCAGGGATTTGAAATCGGGATAGTGGGCGATTTCCGCGCGCTGTTGTACATCGACCGTGGCAAAACCCGCCTCTTTGGCCATGTGCCGGACCTCGTCGGCACTGTGGAAGGCCAGGGTGTGGCGGTATTCATCGACCCCGGCGAAGGCCAGGCGCATTTCGCCGAAGGTGGCCGGACCGAGGCTGGCCAACGCCAGCGCGCCGGCCGGGCGCAACACGCGGCGGGCTTCGCGCAGGACGAGCGGCAACTCGCACCACTGGACGGCGAGGCTGGACCAGTAGAGGTCGATGCTGGCGTCAGACAGCGGCAGGTGTTCCAAGTCGCCGGCGATGCGCTCGCAAGGCGCTTCAATCCGCTGCAGCATGGCTGGCGACAGGTCCAGAGCAAGGGCCTGAGCTTGCGGAAAACGCCGGCACAGCAGCGGCAGGGCATAGCCGGTGCCGCAGCCGGCGTCGAGCAGGCGGCTGAACGCCTGCGCGGGCAGCGTGTCGAGCAACCGGTCGCAGATCCGGCGCTGGATTTGGGCCGCACTGTCGTAGGTCGACGCGGCGCGTTCGAAGGATAGACGGACGCGCGCCTTGGCGGGTTTAGTCATTCAGGAAAGCGCGGGCCCGGGCGACGAAGTCATCCGGGCAGGAAATGAAGGGGGCGTGGGCGCAATCTGCAAAGACGGCGAGTTGGGCGTTCGGGATCAGCGCGGCCAGCGCTTCGGCGGCGGCGAGCGGCATCAGCGGATCGGCGGCGCCGTGCATGAGCAGTGTGGGAGGAGCCTGGACCTTGGCTGCGTCGGCGCGCAGATCGACGTCGCGCAGCCAGTTCAGGCCGCTCGCCAGCACGTCGCCGGAGGGGCGCGGGTCGGCCAGTTTGAGCAATTCGACAGTCACCGCCTTGGCGCGGGCGTCGCCGCGGTTGAAGCCACCGATGAAACGCGGCAGCATGGCTTCGGCATCGGCCGCGATGCCGGCGGCGAACTCGGCGAGCATGGCTGGCGGCATGCCGTGCGGCCAGCCGTCGCGTTGGACAAAGGAGGTCGTACCGGCGACGAGAAGCAGCTTGCCGACCTTGGCCGGGTGGCGGGCGGCAATGGCCAGCGCGAGTTGCGCGCCGAGCGACCAGCCGCCCAGCGCAGTGGCAGGTTGCAGGCGGGCGGCGACGGCGTCG
>DATGXM010000095.1:0-6208 GCA_035298985.1 Azonexus sp.
CTGGAGCTGGCGGCCGATTACCTAGTAATGGCGGCGCTGCTCATTGAGATCAAGTCGCGCATGCTGTTGCCCCGTCCCAAGATGGCCGATGGCGATGCGGCGGAAGATCCGCGCGCCGAGCTGGTGCGCCGCCTGATGGAATACGAGCAGATGAAGCTCGCCGGCCAGAAGCTGAACGAAATGCCGCAGGCTGAGCGCGAGTTTTTCTGGGTTGAAACGCTGGTCGAGAAATCGCTGTTCGTCCGCCTGCCCGAGGTGTCGGTCGCCGATCTCAAGGATGCCTGGATGGCCATCGTGCGCCAGGCGGGGCTGAAGAAGCACCACAAGATCGGCCGCGAAGAATTGTCGGTGCGCGAGCATATGGGCATCATTCTGCGCACGCTGCAGGAGCAGGGCGGCTTTGTCCGTTTTGAAACCCTGTTCGATTCCGAGATGGGTGCCCCCGGTCTGGTCGTGCATTTCCTGGCGATGCTCGAACTGGGGCGCGAGAAGATGATCCGCATCACGCAGACCGAAGCCTTCGCACCAATTTATATCAACATCAGTTCGGGCGAACCGGAAGCAGTCATGGAGGAGGGCGATGGAACCGAGCCTGGTCAAGCGGGTACTTGAGGCGGCCTTGCTCGCCGCCCGCGAGCCGATGACACCCAACGACATGAAGAAGATGTTCGACGAGGAGCTGTCGTCCGATACCCTGCGCAAGCTGCTCGACGAACTGCGCGAGGAATGGGGCGAACGCCCGGTCGAGCTGATGCAGCTCGCTTCCGGCTGGCGTTTCCGGACGCGCGCCGAATATCTGCCCTACCTCGAACGCCTTAATCCCGAGCGGCCGCCCAAGTACTCGCGGGCCGTGCTGGAAACCCTGGCCATCATCGCCTATCGTCAACCGGTAACGCGAGGCGATATCGAGGAAATCCGCGGCGTCGCGGTCAACGCCAATGTGATCAAAACCCTGGAAGAGCGTGGCTGGATCGATGTGGTCGGCCATCGTGAAACGCCGGGCCGGCCGGCCTTGTTTGCCACAACCAAGCAATTTCTTGATGATCTCGGTCTCAGAAGCGTCAGCGAACTGCCGCCGCTTGAACAAATCAGCCAGACACTGGAGCTGGAACAATGAAAAATAAACGCACACCATTTCGTCTATCGTCGGATAAGCCGGAGGGCGCATCCGACCGCAGTCAGCGTGAGCCTGGTCGCCGCGCCGATGCGCCGCCGCGCGGTCGCGCCACGCAGCGTGAGTCGGTTCCGGGGGATGCGCCGGCCAAACCGGCACCGCGCCGGAAACCCGCTCCCAATACCGGTGGCCGTGCCCAGCGTGGCCAGATTGCCCGTGACGGCCGGCCGCTCGCCGAGGCTAAGCCGGTGCGCTTGCAGAAGGTGCTGGCCGAAGCCGGCGTCGGCTCGCGTCGCGAAATGGAAGAATGGATCGCCGCCGGCCGGGTCAGCGTCAATGGCGTAGTAGCGACCATTGGCCAGTCCGTGGTGCCGACCGACAAGGTCAAGGTCGGCGGCCGTCTGATCAATATTCGCTTCACCGGCAGCTCGCGGCCGCCGCGCGTCCTGATGTACCACAAGCCGGAAGGCGAGATCGTGTCGCGCGACGACCCGGATGGTCGGCCTTCGGTGTTTGCCGCGCTGCCCCGCATGCGGGGGGGGCGCTGGATCAATGTCGGACGCCTCGACTTCAATACCTCCGGTCTGCTGTTATTCACGACCTCGGGGGAACTGGCCAACAAGCTGATGCATCCAAGTTCCGAACTGGTTCGCGAGTACGCTGTTCGGGTCCTCGGCGAGCTGACCATGGAAGCGCAGAAGGAACTGCTTGCCGGCGTCCAGCTGGAGGATGGGTTGGCCAATTTTGCCAGCCTCGTCGATGCCGGGGGCGAAGGGGCCAACAAGTGGTACCGCGTTTCGCTGTTCGAAGGGCGCAATCGCGAAGTCCGCCGCATGTTCGAAGCGGTCGGTTGTACCGTGAGTCGACTCATTCGTGTGCGCTACGGCCCGTTCGTTCTGCCACCGCAATTGAAACGTGGTCGTACGTATGAACTGACCGAGGACGAGGTCAAGGGCTTGTTGCGCGGACTCGGCAAGACCGCGGCAGCCCCGCAAAAGGAGCCGGAGAGCACCTAAATTGATTTACCGGGGGGAATAAACTCGTTATAATTCACGGGTTTGTTCCTCCTGCTGTTTTTTGGCGGGCATCTTTGTTTTTCAAGGTGGGCGTTTCGCCCATTTTTTATTTGTGGCCATGGATTTAAACACGCTGCTGGAAACGACCGTTGTCGGTCTGGGTTATGAACTCGTTGATGTCGAGCTGTCGCCGCGCGGCCGCACGATCCGTGTGTTCATCGACGCCCCGGGCAAGGAAAACGGCGTTGATGTCGAAGATTGCGCCAAGGTGTCGAATCAACTGACGCGTGTTTTCGAGGTCGAAAACATCGATTTCGATCGCCTTGAAATCTCTTCGCCGGGCATGGATCGGGTGGTCAAGAAGGCAGCCGATTTCGAGCGTTTCGCCGGGCAGGATATCCAGATCAAGCTGCGCATCCCGCACAACGGCCGCCGCAATTTCCAGGGCGAACTGCTGGGCCACAAGGACGGCAAGGTTGGCTTGCGCCTTGAAAAAGATGAAGTGGAACTGGAATTTACCAATATCGAGAAGGCACGTCTGGTGCCCCGATTCGACTGAAGGACTAGGAGGTTTTAGCCCATGAGCCGTGAAATGTTGCTGCTGGTCGATGCACTGGCCCGCGAAAAGAACGTCGCCAAGGAAATCGTGTTCGGTGCCCTTGAGCTGGCGCTGGCTTCCGCGACGAAAAAGCGTATCCACGACGAGGCCGAAGTGCGCGTCTCTATCGACCGCAATACCGGTAACTACGACTCCTTCCGTCGCTGGCAAGTTGTTGCCGACAACGAATACGTCAATGAATACCTGCAGGTTCCGCTTTCCGAAGCCCAGAAGGGCGACCCGGACGTCGAGGCCGGCGATTTTCTCGAAGAGCCCCTGGAGCCCATCGATTTCGGTCGTATCGGTGCCCAGGCCGCCAAACAGGTTATCCTGCAGAAGATCCGCGACGCCGAGCGCGAGCAGATTCTGTCCGACTTCCTGAGCCGCGGCGAGCACATCGTCTCCGGCACCATCAAGCGCATGGAGCGCGGTAACGCCATCATCGAGGCAGGAAAGATCGAAGCCCTGCTGCCGCGGGACCAGATGATCCCCAAGGAAAACCTGCGTATCGGCGATCGCATCAAGGCCTATCTGCTGCGCATCGACCGCAATGCCCGTGGTCCGCAGATCATCCTGTCGCGTACCGCACCGGAGTTCGTCATCAAGCTGTTCGACCTCGAAGTGCCGGAAATCTCCGATGGCCTGATGGAACTGAAGGCCTGTGCCCGCGACCCCGGTCTGCGTGCCAAGATCGCCGTCAAGTCGAACGACCCGCGTGTCGATCCGATCGGTACCTGCGTCGGTCTGCGCGGTTCGCGCGTCACCGCCGTGCGTAACGAAATCGGCGGCGAGAACATTGATATCGTGCTGTGGTCGGCCGATCCGGCACAGTTCGTCATCGGCGCCCTGTCGCCGGCCGAAGTTTCCTCCATCGTGGTCGATGAGGAAAAGCACGCCATGGACGTGGTGGTCGACGAGGACAACCTCGCCATCGCCATCGGCCGCAGCGGCCAGAACGTTCGCCTGGCATCCGAGCTGACGCAATGGACCATCAACCTGATGACCCAGGATGAATCGGCCAAGAAGTCCGAAGCCGAGCACGCCGTGACCCGCGTTACCTTCATGGAAAAGCTGGATATCGACGAGGAACTCGCCGATCTGCTGATCGACGAAGGCTTCTCGACGCTGGAAGAAGTGGCTTACGTGCCGCTGGCTGAAATGCTGGAAATCGATGGTCTGGACGAGGAAATCGTCAACGAGTTGCGCAATCGCGCTCGTAACGTCCTGCTCACCGAAGCCATCGCCACCGAGGAAAAGCTGGAGAACGTCTCCGAAGACCTGATCGGTCTCGAAGGCATGAGCAAGGAATTGGCCGCCAAACTGGCCGAACATGACGTCAAGACCCGCGACGACCTCGCGGAATTGGCGGTTGATGAATTGACGGAAATGACCGGCATTGACGACGAGCGTGCCAAGGAACTCATTCTGAAGGCACGGGCTCACTGGTTCGAGTGAGCGGGAGGTAGCAAAGTATGTCCGCAACAACAGTTTCACAATTTGCCGTTGAACTCAAGATGCCGGTCGCGGCCCTGCTCGAGCAATTGAGCAAGGCCGGCGTCAGCAAGGAAGGGTCCAGCGAAACGCTGACCGATCAGGATAAGGCTCGGCTTCTCGACTATCTGCGTCGCTCGCATGGCGACGAGTCGCAGACCAAGATCACCCTGACCCGCAAGCAGACGTCCGAAATCAAGGCCACCGATGCCCATGGTCGCGCCCGCACCGTCCAGGTCGAGGTGCGCAAGAAGCGCGTGCTGGTCAAGCGTGATGTCGGCGAGCACGCGCCGGAAGCCGAACTGGAAATGCTGACCCAGCCCGTCGAGCCGGAAACGCCTGACGTTGAGGCTGTTCCCGAGCCGGTGGTCGAAGTGGTGCCGGAACCGGTCGTCGAGGCCGCACCGGAGCCGGAAGTCGTTCCGGAGCCGGTGGTTGAGGAAGTTGCTGCGCCGGTGGTCGAAAAGCCGGCAGCTCCAGTCTTCGATCGCGCCGCGATCATCGGCGAGAAGGAACTCAAGGCCCGCGAGGAAGCAGCCGCGCGTTCCAGCCGTCTGCGCGAAATCCAGGAACGCGAACTGCGCGAAAAGCAGGCCCGCGAAGTCCAGCTGGCACAGATGCGTCAGCAGGCCGAAGTGGCCGCCGCTGCTGCCAAGGCGGCCGAATTGGCCAAGCAGCAGGCTGCTGCCCAAGCCAAGGCTGGCGAAGGCGAAAAGGGTACTTTGCACAAGAAGCCGGAAACCGGCGTCAAGAAGGGCGACAACAAGGGCGGCCGCGCCGCCGATGATGGCAAGAAGAAGGGTGGCATCAAGACCCGCGGTTCCGATGGGGCTGGCGGCTGGAAGGACAATCGCCACGGCCACAAGAAATCGCACAAGTCCGACGACGGTCAGGGCAGCTTCCAGGCACCGACCGAACCGATCACCCGCGAAGTGCATATTCCCGAAACCATCTCTGTTTCCGACCTGGCCCACAAGATGGCCGTGAAGGCGACGGAAGTCATCAAGGCGATGATGAAGATGGGTTCGATGGTCACCATCAATCAGGTTCTGGACCAGGAAACGGCCATGATCGTGGTCGAGGAAATGGGCCACAAGGCGGTTGCCGCCAAGCTGGACGATCCGGACGCCTTCCTTGAGGAAAGCGCTGAGCACAAGGATATTCCGCTCGAGCCGCGGGCTCCGGTGGTCACCGTCATGGGCCACGTCGACCACGGCAAGACCTCGCTGCTTGACTACATCCGTCGCGCCAAAGTCGCGGCCGGGGAAGCGGGCGGTATTACCCAGCACATCGGTGCCTACCACGTCGAAACCGACCGTGGCATGGTCACCTTCCTTGATACTCCGGGTCACGAGGCCTTCACGGCCATGCGTGCTCGCGGTGCCAAGGCGACCGACATCGTCATTCTGGTCGTTGCGGCCGATGACGGCGTGATGCCGCAGACTAAGGAAGCGATCCACCACGCCAAGGCGGCCGGTGTGCCGCTGGTCGTGGCTGTCAACAAGATCGACAAGCCGGATGCCAACCCGGACCGCGTCAAACAGGAACTGGTTGCTGAAGGCGTGATCCCGGAAGAGTACGGCGGCGATTCGCCCTTCGTGCCGGTTTCGGCCAAAAAGGGTACTGGCATCGACGACCTGCTCGAGCAGTTGCTGCTGCAGGCCGAAGTCCTGGAACTGACCGCGCAGAAGGATGCGCCGGCCAAGGGCCTGATCATCGAAGCCCGCCTCGACAAGGGGCGCGGCGCCGTGGCGACCATGCTGGTCCAGTCCGGTACCTTGAAGCGCGGCGACATCGTGTTGGCCGGCCAGGTCTTCGGCCGCGTTCGCGCCATGCTCGACGAGAACGGCAAGCCGATCAACGAAGCGGGGCCTTCCATTCCGGTCGAAATCCTTGGCCTGTCCGACGTGCCGGCCGCTGGCGAAGAGGCCATCGTGCTGACCGACGAAAAGAAGGCGCGTGAAATTGCGCTCTTCCGTCAGGGTAAGT
>DATGXM010000096.1:0-2847 GCA_035298985.1 Azonexus sp.
CTCTTCGCACCTGTGCCCAGGTGGCGGAATTGGTAGACGCACTAGTTTCAGGTACTAGCGGGTAACTCCGTGGGGGTTCGAGTCCCTTCCTGGGCACCAGCGATTTTGATTGAAGGCTTCGAGCGATCGAAGCCTTTTTTCATTTCTGCGCTCACTTCCCCTGCGCGCTGCCGGCGGCTGTAACAATTGCTAACAGAAGCGTACACAGCACCGGTAATCGCTCCCCGGTACGGCGCGTTATTCGGCTTGTCCCAACGACAATCACGAGCCGAATCATGAAAAAGACTGCCACCCTCTGCCTAGCTGCTGCCCTTGCCATGACCGTCAACACGTCGGCACAGGCCGATTGGGGGCGCCACCGCGGCGACTTCCGCCCACCGATGCACGAACACCACCACGGTGGCGGCAGCTGGGTAGGCCCGGCCGCCGTGCTGGCCATCGCCGGCCTGGCGATCAGCGCCGCGGCCTACAACAACGCCTATGCGCAACCGGCACCGGTCTATAACGCGCCGGTATATGCACCCCCTACCCCGGTCTACGCCGCGCCCCCAGCGCCGCGTGGCGACATCTGGTACTACTGCGGATCGTCCGACCAGTACTACCCCTACACCAACGCCTGTCCGGAAGGCTGGCAGGCCGTACCGGCCCGCTGAGAAACCACACTGCAAAACAAAACGGGCCCGCCGGGCCCGTTATTCATTTGCCTCCGCTGAATGCGGATTACTTGAACGGATGCTGCTTGAGGATGGTTTCGTCGCGCTCCGGTCCGGTCGACACGATGGCGATCGGCACTTCGCACAATTGCTCCAAGCGATTCAGGTAGGCTTGCGCATTGACCGGCAGGTCTTCCCAACGCTTGACGCGGAAGGTGGTGCCTTCCCAGCCCGGCATCGTTTCGTAGATAGGCACGCAACGCGCCACATCGTCGGCGCCGATCGGCAGCAGGTCGACCACCTTGTCGCCAAGCTGGTAACCGGTGCAGATCTTGATTTCCTTCAGGCCGTCGAGCACGTCGAGCTTGGTGATGCACAACCCGGTCAGGCCGTTGATGCGGGCCGAACGGCGCAGCAGGGCGGCGTCGAACCAGCCGCAACGGCGCTTGCGCCCGGTCACCGTGCCGAATTCCTTGCCGACGCTGAACATCTGGTGGCCCGGCGTGCCTTCGGTATCGATATCCAGCTCGCTCGGGAACGGACCGCCACCGACGCGGGTGCAGTAGGCCTTGGTGATGCCGAGGACGTAATGCAGCATGCCCGGGCCGATGCCGGCACCGGCCGCAGCCTGGCCCGCCACGCAGTTGGACGAGGTGACGAACGGGTAGGTGCCGTGGTCGATATCGAGCAGGGTGCCCTGGGCACCTTCGAACAGCATGTTCTGGCCGGCCTTGTTGGCGTCGTAGAGCGCGGCAGACACGTCGACCACCAGCGGCTTGATGTATTCGGCATCGGCCATGGCCTGGTCGTAGACCATCTGGAAATCGACCGGGTCAGCCTTGAAATACTGTGTCAGGACGAAATTGTGATACTCGAGGACTTCCTTGAGCTTCTCGGCAAAACGCTCGGGATGGAACAGGTCGTAAACGCGCAGGCCGCGGCGGGAAACCTTGTCCTCGTAGGTCGGACCGATGCCCTTGCCGGTCGTGCCGATCTTTTTGTCTGCGCACTTGGCGCCTTCGCGCGCCTTGTCGATGGCCGAGTGGTAGGGCAGGATGATCGGGCATCCCGGGCTGATTTTCAGGCGCGAGCGGACGTCGATGCCGCCCTTCTCCAGTTCGGCGATTTCGGAAATCAGGTGATGGATGTCGAGCACGACGCCGTTGCCGATGTAGCAATCGACACCGTCACGCACGATGCCGGACGGCACCAGATTCAGCTTGTAGACGTTGTCGCCGACGACCAGGGTATGGCCGGCATTGTGGCCGCCTTGGAAACGCACGACTCCGCTGGCATGATCGGTCAGCCAGTCGACGATCTTGCCCTTACCCTCGTCGCCCCACTGGGTGCCCACCACGATGACATTCTTGGCCATTATTTAGTCCTCTTGTATTGCTTCAATAATCCAGTGTTCGCCGACCAGCGCCAGTTTGCGGTCGCAGAACGGCCCTTCGCAGGCGGTTTCGCCGGGCAGCAGCTCGACGACGATCTCGCCCTGGTCGCGCAGGGCGGCAATATGAGCCGCCAATCGGGGGTCCTTGCCGACATGCGGAGCCAGTATCGCGCCGGCGTTCTTGCCGGCCGGCACCAGCCGCGCCACCTCCCGCAGGTCCATCGAGAAGCCGGTGGCGGGACGCGCCCGCCCGAATGCCTTGCCCGCTCCGTCGTAACGCCCACCAAGGGCGATCGCCGCCGGGTAGCCGTCGCAATAGGCCGCGAAAACCACGCCGTTGTGATAGTGGTAACCGCGCAGGTCGGAAAGGTCGATCGAGAACGGTAGTTCCGGTGCCCCCGCTAGCAGATGGCGCAAGCCATCCAGCGCCGCGGTGATCGCCGGCAGCGCAGGCAGTTCGGCCGCTGCACGGTCGAGAACCTCGGCCCCACCATAGAGCTGCGGCAAACGCTGCAGCGCGTCGCGGTACGGCGAAGGGACGTCGGCGCAGGCATCGATCAGGCCCGGCACATCCTTGCTCTGCAGCAGGCTGAGCAGGTTGTCCTCGGCCTCCTGCGGCAAGCCGGCCGCTTCGGCCAAGGCGCGGAAAATACCGACGTGCCCGAGATCGATGCGACTGAGCGGCAGCATGATCTTGTCGAAGGCGCCCGCCATCAGGCGAACCACTTCGAGGTCGGCCGCAATGCCGGCATAGCCGTAAAGTTCGGCACCGATCTGCAAAGGCTCGCGGCTGGCGGAGAT
>DATGXM010000097.1:0-3136 GCA_035298985.1 Azonexus sp.
CCCGTAGCAGGGAATCAGCAGCCTCGCCCGCCCCGATGATGAGGACCGGCTGCCCACGCAGCTTGGCGGGACCATAGAGACGGTGCTCTTTCCAGCTGCGATAGGCAAAGCGTGTTCCGCCCATAATGACTGAGAGGAGTAGCGGATGCAGGACGAGCACCGAGCGCGGAATCAGCGGCACCTTGAATATGGCGACCACTGTCGTGGCCAGCAAGGCACCGACGAAGACCGCGCTGAGCAAATGCTGCAGATCGGCAATGCTGGCAAAACGCCAAAGCCCCTGATACAGGCCAAAAAAATAGAACAGGGCTGCGAATAGCGGCAATACCCAGAGCAGTGCGCCGGCGGCGACCCCATGGAACTCGGCCGGCGTATCGAAATTGAAGCGCAGCCAGAATGCCAGCAACCAAGCCCCTCCGGCAGCGCACACGTCGAAGGTAAAAGCGGCCAGCGTCCGGGGATTAAGGCTGAAGAGTGTCGGTTTTGTTGTCTTTTTCATACTGCGCTAATGCGAAACACCATCGCTTCTCACGACCTTGAGAGCGGTCAGCCAAATGATGCGGAGATCGAACCCGAAGCTCCGCCGCCGAAGATATTCGACATCGAGAGCGACTTTCTGCGGAATAGGCAACTCATCCCGGCCATTGATCTGCGCCCATCCGGTCAAACCCGGCTGCAGTTCGTGAACGCCTGCCTCGGTGCGCAACGCGACGAGATCGTCCTGGTTGAACAGGGCCGGACGCGGGCCGACAAAGCTCATATCGCCGACCAATATACTCCAAACCTGCGGCAGCTCATCCAGACTGGAACGGCGCAGAAAAGAACCGATCGGCGTCAAATGGGCAGCCGGATTAGTCAGCAGGTGCGTGGCGACTGCCGGCGTACCCACCCGCATGCTACGGAACTTGGGCATGCGGAATATCCGGTTGTGCCGCCCGACACGATCAGACCAGTACAAGACTGGCCCCGGCGAAGTCACTTTGACCAGCAGGGCGACCACGACCAAGGGGATGGCGAACAGGCAAACAGCGACCAGGGCCAGAATCAGATCGAAAAGACGCTTCATGCCGGTACGTGTTCTCTCTTCAGGAATTGCTCGATCCGCCGTATCTGCAAAGCAACCACCTGTGCCTCATCGTAGAGAGCCAATGCCCTCTCGCGCCCTTTGCGCCCCATTGACACGGCCTTGGAGCGATCACCAGCCAATGCCAAGAAGGCCTCAGCCAGGGCTTCCGGTGCTCGAGTCGGAACCAACAACCCCGTTTCGCCGGGCACCACTTCCTCCCTTGAGCCTCGAATATCGGTAGCAATGACTGCCTTGCCCATCATCATGGCTTCGATGATGGTACGCGGCATCCCTTCACGCCACGACGGCAGACAGAATACATCCATGGCAGCCAGCAGCTCGGGAATATCCTTGCGCGCGCCGGTCGCCACCAGACGCTTGCCCAACGCCGCACCCGCTCGTTCAAGCTCTGCCTCCACATCCCCGGCGTGATCGCTGGCCAGACGCTCGCCTACCATCAGGATGTGGAGGTCTGGATTTTTCCCGGCCGCCGCAATGGCTGCCTCGAGAAATTCCATGATTCCCTTTTCAATTACCTGACGGGCAATGATGCCGATAACGAAAACATACTCCGGTATGCCCAAGGCACGGCGCATTTCGCGCCCATCACCGACCACAGAAGGGTCGAAGCGGGCGGCATCGACGCCGTTGCCGATCGCCAGCGTATCCGTCGCCGGGGAAATACGCTCCTGCACGGCGGTCTCCGCATCCTCGGCGCTTTGCGTGAACAGGAGATCGGTAAAGCGGCCGGCAAAACGCTCCAGAGAGACAAATAATCGACGCTTCCAGGAAGGCATTTCATCGTGGAAATAGAAGCCGTGCGCCGTATAGACGACGACCGGCACCCGCGCAATAAACGCCGCTACCCGGGCAACCAGTGCGGCAACCGGCGTATGCACATGCAGGATGTCGAAACGCTGGCGCCGGAAGTACGCCGCCAAGCGCACCACGGAAACTGCATGCTTGAATACGTTGAGGCTACGGGCAATCGGTATGGTATCGACCGTATACCCCTTGGCGCGCAGCCCGGAAATCTCCGGGCCGTCCGAACACACTGCAGTGACTTCCCAGCCATGATCCTGCATGCCGTCGATCAATGGCAACAGAAAATGCTTGAGCGTGAAATCCACCGCACAGAGCTGGCAAACCCTCAAGCCCATCGTCTTCTCCAGGCCTGATACATCAGCACATTCCATAAGGCATATTGCACATTTCGTCCGGACAGGTGCTTTTCCCACATCGCCCGGATCGGAGCGGGGTCGAGCAAGCCATCCGAGGCCAGTTGATCCGGCGACAACAGGTCTTCTGCCCAGTCGCGCAGCGGCCCGCGCAGCCAATGTTCGATGGGCACACCGAAGCCCTGCTTCGGACGATCGACCATGTCCTTCGGCACGTAACGGTACAGCAGTTGCCTTAGTAACCATTTGCCTTGGCCATTACGGACCTTCTGCTCGAAAGGCAGGCCCCAGGCAAAGGAAATGACCCTTTCGTCAAGGAAGGGGACCCGGGTCTCAAGGCTAGCCGCCATCGCCGCCCGATCGACCTTGACCAGAATATCGTCCGGCAGATAGCTCAGGGTATCGACTGCCATCATCCGTTCGGCATACAACGGCAAGCCGGGCCAGCGTGCCGGATTGGCCACAAGTGTAATCGGCTCATTGGGCGAGCGCATCGGCAAGGCGCCCCGCCACTGGCTGACCAGTTCGCGGTAGAGGGCTTCTTCCGAGTTCACGCCCATGACCTCAGCCAGTTTGTGCAGCTTGTCTCCGGGATTGCTGACCCGGAGACGGCCGGGCAGCGCCCATGCAAATGCCCCGAAGGCACTGTTCCAGGTCCCGGCGGAAAGCGAGGAGAAAAGCCCCGCAGTCTGGCGTCGCAGCCCGAGCGGCACCTTGCCAAAACGCCGCCACAGGGAAGTCGCCCAGAAATATCGGTTGTAACCGCCAAACAATTCGTCGCCCGCATCTCCGGAGAGACAAACGGTGACGTGCTGGCGGGTCAGCGCGCAGACAAGGGCAGTCGGAATCTGCGAGGAATCCGCGAACGGTTCGTCATACATATCGGGCAAAC
>DATGXM010000098.1:0-6488 GCA_035298985.1 Azonexus sp.
ATGACCCGCGCCGCTTCCGGCATCGCCAACTTCAACACCCTGCTCGAAAGCGATGCCGAAAAGGCGCCGCTCGGCCGCACCGTGACCATCGAGGAAGTCGGTGCCCTGACCGCCTTCCTGTGCACCGCCGGCTCGTCGGGCATGACCGGCCAGACCATCTATGTGGACGCCGGGGCCCATATCGTCGCCTGATCGCAACCGGCAACCGGGCGCCGCAGAAGCTTCCTGCGGCGCCCGGCAAAACAGGAAAGACGTGACCCGCAGCAACCGTGGAGAGCATCATGGCTGAACAGGAAGGACTACTCCCCGACCCCGTACCGGATCACCCGTTGCTGCGCGGTCGCCAGGAAATCGGTCGCGGCGAGAGCACCATCGTCCTCGCGGCCGACACCGTCGACGGCCAGGAGCGCGTCTACAAGGTGCTGTCCTCGCCCACCGACTACGCCTACTACACCGCCGACGACCGGCCGACCGGCCGCCATTTTCCGGTGGTCTTCGCCGATCATGGCACGGCCGGCCGTTCCAGCCGCGGCTTTCCCTTCCATATTGTCGAGGTCGAGCGGCTCTATCCCCTGCCCGGCTCTGGCGAAGCGGCCGAAATGGCGACCAAGCTATCCACCTCCTACTTCGACGCCTGCCTGATGTGGCGCAACCTGGCCCAGGACATGGGCCGCATCGCCCTGCACCACCTGACGGTGACACCGATGGGCTGGAGCGATGCGGTGAAGGAGTCGCTGCAGGCACTGGAGGTCTTTTCCGGCGACTACGGTGCCCTGCCCGACCTGATCAAGGCCGACAACCTGATGATGCGCAAGGACGGCACCCTGGTCTTCTCCGACCCGGTATTCATGGAGTAACGATGACAGTCAGCAAGGTCCAATACACGTCGCGCAAGCTGGCCGAGCAATTGCGCGGATCGCCCTACATGGCGGTCATTTCGATCACCGATCCGACGACGCCGGAAGCCAGGCTCGACCCGCTGTTCCGCCACGTGCTGCGCCTGTCCTTCTTCGATGCCGTGCCGGCCGACGAATACATGCCGGCCCTGCCCGGCCTGTTCGATCGCCACATGGCGGCGCAGATCCGCACCTTCGTCGAGGAACTGCACGCCGCTCCGTTCGAAATCTCGCTGATGGTGCATTGCGAATACGGGGTCAGCCGCTCCGCCGCCGTCGCGCTGTTCGCCGAAGCGCTGACCGGTGCGCCGCTCGACGCCCGCGAATTCACCTACGAAGCGAACCAATGGGTGATCGATCTGCTCGAAGCAAGCCACCCCGGTCTTTCCATCGACGTACCGACCCCCCTGCTCAGCCGCGAGCGCCGGCACGCCCAGCGCGCCTGACCGCCGCCCCCATACCCACCGATCGCTTGAGTAACTGGAGCAAGCCAGCATGACCCAACCCGCCCAAACACGCTACCTGGCCAACAAGACCTTCGAGGAAATCCGCATCGGCGACTCCGCCTCGCTGACGCGCACGCTGATGCCGGAAGACGTCAAGCTGTTCGCCGTCCTGACCGGCGACGTCAATCCGTCCATCGTCGACCCAAAGTATTCCGAAAGCGGCATGTTCCGCGAAGTGATCGCCCACGGCATGTGGAGCGGTTCGCTGATCTCGACCGTGCTCGGCACCCAATTCCCCGGCCCGGGCACCATCCTGGTCGACCAGAGCCTGCATTTCGCCCGCCCGGTCACCATCGGCGACAGCATCACCATCACGGTGACCGCCAAGCAGAAATTCGAGCACAACAAGCATGTGATTTTCGATTGCGTGTGCACCAACCAGGAAGGCCTGCAGGTGGTGCGCGGATCGGCCGAAATCCTGGCGCCGCTGGAAAAGGTCACCCGCCTGGAAGAGGTGCGCATGCCGGAGATCCGCATCGACGACAAGCACGAGCGCTATATCCACCTGCTGGAGCGGGTCAAAGGCCTGGAGCCCATCCCCACCGCCGTCGCCCACCCGTGCGACCTCGAATCGCTGAAAGGCCCGGTCATGGCTTTCCAGGCCGGCATCATCGAGCCCATCCTGGTCGGCCCGGAAAACAAGATCCGCGCCGTCGCCGAGGAATTCGACCTCGACCTGTCCGGCATCCGCATCGTCCATGCCGCGCACAGCCACGACTCGGCAGCCGTCGCCGTGTCGCTGGTGCGTACCGGCGACGCCGAAGCACTGATGAAGGGCAGCCTGCACACCGACGAGCTGATGGGCGAAGTGGTCGCCCGCGCCAACGGCCTGCGCACCAGCCGCCGGATCAGCCACGTCTTCGTGATGGACGTGCCGACCTATCACCGCCCGCTCTTGATCACCGACGCGGCGATCAACATCGCGCCGACGCTGGAGGAAAAGGCCGACATCATCCGCAACGCCATCGACCTCGCCCACGTCATCGGCATTCCCGAACCGAAGGTCGCCATCCTGTCGGCGGTCGAGACCATCAACCCGAAAATCCAGTCCACCCTCGACGCCGCCGCGCTATGCAAGATGGCCGACCGCGGCCAGATCAAGGGCGGCCTGCTCGATGGCCCGCTCGCCTTCGACAACGCCGTGTCCATCGTCGCCGCCAAGACCAAGGGCATCAAGTCGGCGGTCGCCGGCCATGCCGAAATCCTCGTCGTGCCCGACCTCGAATCCGGCAACATGGTCGCCAAGCAGCTCGAGTACCTGGCCAACGCGCTGACCGCCGGCATCGTGCTCGGCACCAAGGTGCCCATCGTGCTGACCAGCCGCGCCGACAGCGCCGAAACCCGCACCGCGTCATGCGTCATCGCCGCACTGATCGCCCACGCCAACCGCAAGAACGGAACCACCTGACATGAAGCAAGCCATCCTGACGATCAACGCCGGATCGTCCTCCATCAAGTTCGCCCTTTTCCCGCTCGCCCACCCGATCTCGCCGGAAGCCGAAGTCTCCGGCCAGATCGACGGCATCGGCACCAACGCCACCAAGATGGTGGCCAAGGACCGCACGGGCGAGAAGATCGCCAACCAGGCCATCGCCGGCGAACAGGTCAGCCACGATGTCGCCTTCGACGCGCTGCTCAAGTGGTTCCAGGCCACCCAGGCCGGCTGGCAGATTGTCGCCGTCGGCCATCGCGTGGTGCATGGCGGCGAGCGCTACTCGGCGCCGACCATTGTCGACGCCACCGTCCTCGACCACCTGCAGAGCTTCATCCCGCTCGCCCCGCTGCACGAGCCGCACAACGTCGCCGGTATCCGCGCCCTGCAGGCCCTGTTGCCCGACGTGCCGCAGATCGCCTGCTTCGACACCGCCTTCCACCGTACCCAGCCGGAAGTCGCCCAGAGCTTCGCCCTGCCGCGCGCCCTGTCCGCCGAAGGCATCAAGCGCTACGGCTTCCACGGCCTGTCCTACGAATTCATCGCCCGCGCCCTGCCGCAGCATTCGCACCGCGCCGCCGGCCGTGTCGTCGTCGCCCACCTCGGCAACGGCGCCAGCATGGCCGCCATGGTCAATCGCAAGTGCGTCGCCACCACCCTCGGCTTCTCGACCATCGACGGCCTGATGATGGGCACCCGCTGCGGCAACCTCGACCCCGGCGTCGTGCTGCACCTGATGGAAACCAAGGGCCTGACGGTCAAGGACATGACCAGGATGCTGTACAAGGAATCCGGCCTGCTCGGCGTGTCCGGCATCAGCCAGGACATGCGCACCCTGCTCGCCAGCGACAAGCCGGAAGCCGAGGAAGCGGTGAACCTGTTCTGCTACCGCATCGCCCGCGAACTCGGCTCGCTGGCTGCCGCCGCCGGCGGCATCGATGCGCTGGTGTTCACCGGCGGCATCGGCGAGCACGCCGCCGAAGTCCGCCGCCGCGTCTGCCTGCAATCCGACTGGCTGGGCATCCGCCTCGATCCGGAAGCCAACGCCCGCCACGACGTGGTGATCAGCGCCGGCAACAGCAGCGTCGATGTGCTGGTCATCCCGACCAACGAGGAATGGATGATGGCGCACCACGCGCAGACCCTGCTCGCCCTCTGACGAGAAATTTTTTCTGCCCGCCCCGGTCTCACGAAAGTGGTCCGGGGCGTTGTTTTTTCGGGCTTTTTAACCCATGACAACGTCACGACCAGCCCAAGGCAGAACCACTGCATCTAGTCAAGATATTGTATCGACCCACTAGATATAGTAGATTCGCTCCATTCCAAGACTAGAACCGAAACTGTTGAGAGGAGCCTTCAATGAGCAAAGTCGCAGAGCAGCTTTCACTGACCGACATTCCCGCGCCGCCCGAATTCGCCCCCCTGCCGGAACAGGAAATTTCCGGCGAGGTGCTGATCGAAAAATACGCCAAGGGCAAGGAAACCAACGTTCACGACGTGCGCAAGCGCGTCGCCTGGGCGCTGGCCCAGATCGAGCATGAAGCTGACCGCGCACACTGGGAAGCCCGCTTCCTGTGGGCTCAGGAAAACGGCTTCATCCCGGCCGGCCGCATCAACTCCGCCGCCGGTACCGACCTGCAGGCGACGCTGATCAACTGCTTCGTGCAACCGGTCGGCGACTCCATCGTCGAAAACACCGATGGCCGCCCCGGCATCTACACCGCGCTGGCCCAGGCCGCTGAAACCATGCGTCGCGGCGGTGGTGTCGGCTACGACTTCTCGTCCATCCGTCCGCAGGGTGCCCGCGTCAAGGGTACCCAGTCGCGCGCTTCCGGCCCGGTTTCCTACATGCGCGTCTTCGACCGCTCCTGCGAAACCGTCGAATCCGCCGGCGCCCGCCGCGGCGCCCAGATGGGCGTGCTGCGCTGCGACCATCCGGATATCGAGGACTTCATCCACGCCAAGGACCACGGCGACCTGACCAATTTCAACATCTCCATCGGCGTCACCGACGGTTTCATGGAAGCCGTCGATGGCGACACCGATGTCGAACTGGTGCACCGCGCCGAGCCGAATGCCGACATGCGCTCGGCTGGCGCCTACCAGCGCGAAGACGGCATGTGGGTCTATCGCAAGGTGCGCGCCCGTGACCTGTGGGATCAGGTCATGAAGTCCACCTACGACCATGCCGAGCCGGGCATCCTGTTCCTCGACCGCATGAACAAGGACAACAACCTTAATTACTGCGAAGTGATCGAGGCGACCAACCCGTGCGCCGAACAGCCACTGCCGCCCTACGGCTGCTGCTGCCTGGGTTCGATCAACCTGACGCTGTACGTCAAGAACCCGTTCTCCGAGCAGGCCGAGTTCGATTTCGACGCTTTCGCCGAAGTCATCCGCGTCTCCACCCGTATGCTTGACAACGTGCTCGACGCCACCCACTGGCCGCTCGAACGCCAGCAGCAGGAAGCCGCCAACAAGCGTCGCGTCGGTCTCGGTTTCACCGGCCTCGGCGACATGCTGGCCATGCTCCGCCTGCGCTACGACAAGGCCGAAGCCCGTGCCATGGCCAGCCGCATCAGCGAATTCATGCGCGACACCGCCTACCTGTACTCGGTTGAAATGGCTAAGGAACGCGGCGCCTTCCCGCTGTTCAACGCCGAGCTCTACCTGTCCGGCGGCAATTTCGCCTCGCGCCTGCCGAATGAAGTGAAGGCCGAGATCCGCAAGCACGGCCTGCGCAACTCGCACCTGCTGTCCATCGCCCCCACCGGCACCATTTCGCTGGCCTTCGCCGACAACGCCTCGAACGGCATCGAACCGCCCTTCTCGTGGACCTACAACCGCAAGAAGCGGATGCAGGACGGCACGATCAAGGAATACTCGGTCGAGGATTACGCTTGGCGCCTGTACAAGCACCGCGGCGGTGATGTCGCCAACCTGCCGGACTACTTCGTCACAGCCCTGGAAATCTCCGCCAAGGCCCACAGCGACATGGTCGCCGCCGTCGCCCCCTACGTCGACACCTCTATCTCGAAGACGGTGAACGTACCGGCCGACTACCCGTACGAAGATTTCCAGGATCTCTACATGCAGGCCTGGAAGGCCGGCCTGAAGGGTCTGGCCACCTATCGTCCGAACAGCGTCCTCGGCTCCGTCCTGTCCGTCACGCCGGAACCGACCGCCGAAGCCGCTGCTGCCGCCGACGCCAAGGCGCCGCAGGACTTCGTTTCCGACGCCAACCGCCGCCTGTCGATCAAGAACCTGCCGGCCCCGGTGCTCGCCAGCCTGCGCTGGCCCGGCCGCCCCAACCTGCCGGAAGGCAACCTGTGCTGGACCTACATGGTCGACTCGCCGATCGGCAAGTTCGCCCTGTTCGTCGGCCACGTCGAGCAGGAAGGCCGCGCCTGGCCGTTCGAAGTCTGGGCCAACGGCCCGGCCGAACCGCGTGGCCTGGGCGCCGTCGCCAAGACCCTGTCCATGGACATGCGCGCGAACGACCACGGCTGGCTGCAACTGAAGCTGGAAGCCCTGGCCAAGATGCCGGGCGACGCCTTCGAAATGCCGATGCCGCCGCATGGCGAGCGCAAGCGCATGCCGTCCGTCGTCTCGGCCATGGCCCAGGTCATCAGCTGGCGCGTCGAAAACCTCGGT
>DATGXM010000099.1:0-5680 GCA_035298985.1 Azonexus sp.
GCAGGCGGCCGGCCGCATCGTAGTTCGCGCAACAGGCCAACAGGCTGGCGGCCAGCATCCAGGCGGCGGCGCGAACTTTCATGTGAGTGCTTACTCGCGTTCAGCGCTCAGCAGGCGCTCGCAGTAACGCGCGATCAGGTCGACTTCCAGATTGACCTTGCTGCCCGCTTGCAGGCGATTCAGCGTGGTGTTTTCCAGGGTGTGCGGGATCAGGTTGATGGTGAAATCGGTGCCATTGACCGCGTTGGTGGTCAGGCTGGTGCCATCGACGACGATAGACCCCTTGCGCGCGATGTACTTGGCGATGTCCTTCGGGGCGCGGATTTCAAGCAGGCGGTTGTCGCCGACCGGGTCGAAGCGCAGCACTTCGCCGACGCCGTCGACGTGGCCGGAGACCAGGTGGCCGCCGATCACGTCGGACAGGCGCAGCGCCTTTTCCAGGTTCACCGGGCCGGGCGCAGCGAGGCCGACCGTGCACGACAGGGTTTCCGGCGACACGTCGACGGCGAAGCTGTTGCCTTCCTTGGCCACCACGGTCAGGCAGACGCCGTTGTGGGCGATGGAGTCGCCGAGCGCCACGTCGGACAGGTCGAGCTTGCCGGCATCGACGTGCAGGCGGAAGCCGACTTCGCGAGGGGTGAGGTGGGTGATGCGGCCGACCGCCGCGATGATTCCAGAAAACATGGCAGACCCTGTTTTGCGCAAAAAAAGTGACTTTATCACGCCAGGTTGACCGGCCGGCTTGCGCGAAAGGGCGTTTCCCCCTAGGTTTTCACCTTTACATAATCGATTCATCCAGGGGAGACAAAACAATGAAAAAAACCGTGCTTGCTTCGCTGCTGGCAACACTCGCAGCCACGGCCATGGCGGACATCAATGTCGGCGTGACGCTGTCGGCCACCGGCCCGGCCGCTTCGCTCGGCATACCGGAAAAGAACACCATCGACCCGCTGCCGAAGAGCATCGCCGGCCAGAAGGTCAATTACATCGTCCTCGACGACGCCTCGGACACCACGACGGCGGTCCGCAACGCCAAGAAGCTGATCAGCGAAAGCAACGTCGACCTGATCATCGGTTCGACCACGACGCCCAATTCGCTGGCCATGGTCGATGTCGCCGCCGAAGCGGAAACGCCGATGATCGCCATGGCCGCCTCGGCGCGCATCGTCGAGCCGATGGACGCCAAGCGCAAGTGGGTGTTCAAGACGCCGCAGAACGATGCCCAGATGTCCACCGCCATCGTCGAGCACATGACCAACAACAATGTGAAGACGGTGGCCTACATCGGCTTCTCGGACGCCTATGGCGAAGGCTGGTGGAACGAGTTCTCCAAGCTGGCCGAGGTGCGCAAGATCAAGGTGGTCGCCAACGAGCGCTTCAATCGCGTCGATACCTCGGTGACCGGCCAAGTGCTCAAGGTCCTCGCCGCCAAGCCGGACGCCGTGCTGATCGGCGGCGCCGGCACGCCGGCCGCTTTGCCGCAGAAGTCGCTCAAGGAAAAGGGCTACAAGGGCATCATCTACCAGACGCACGGCGTCGCCAACAACGACTTCCTGCGCGTCTGCGGCAAGGATTGCGAGGACACCGTGCTGCCCACCGGCCCGGTGCTGGTCGCCGCCCAGCTACCGGCCGACAACCCGGTCAAGAAGTCGGCGAGCGAATACGTTGGCAAGTACGAAGGCGTGCATGGCAAGGGTAGCGTCAATGCCTTCGGCGGCTACGCCTGGGATGCCGGCATCCTGCTCGCCAATGCCGCTCCCATCGCGCTGAAGAAGGCGCAGCCGGGCAGCAAGGAATTCCGCGCCGCCCTGCGCGATGCGCTGGAAGCGACCAAGAATGTGGCCGGGTCGCACGGCGTGTACAACATGAGCGCCAACGACCACCTCGGCCTCGACCAGCGCGCCCGCGTCATGGTCACCATCAAGGACGGCGGCTGGAAGCTGGCCAAGTAAGGGTTATCCGACAGGGCCGGCCAGAAAAGGGCCGGACCCTGCGTGGTAAACTCGCTTTTTTCCTTTTCCGGGATACGTTCATGCTGAAGAAACTGACCCTTGCCGTTCTGGCCACCCTGTCCACCGCCGTGCTGGCCGATATCAACGTCGGGGTTTCCGTCGCCGCGACCGGTCCGGCCGCCTCGCTCGGCATTCCGGAAAAGAACACCTTCGCCCTGCTGCCGACCACCATCGCCGGGCAGAAGGTCAATTACATCATCCTCGACGACGCCACCGACCCGACCGCGGCGACCAAGAACATCAAGAAGCTGATCAGCGAGAACAAGGTCGACGTCGTCGTCGGCTCGTCGACCACCCCGAGTTCGTTGGCCATGATGGACGTTGCCGTCGAGAACGAGACGCCGCTGATCTCGATGGCTGGTTCGGCCATCGTCGTCGAGCCGATGGACGCCAAGCGCCAGTGGGTGTTCAAGACCGCCCAGAACGACGCCCACATGGCCACCGCGCTGGTCCAGCACATGACCGACAAGAATGTGCAGAACGTCGCCTTCATCGGTTTCGCCGACGCCTACGGCGAAGGCTGGTACAAGGAATTCGCCAAGATCGCCGAAGCCCGCAAGCTGAAGATCGTCGCCAGCGAGCGCTACCAGCGCAACGACACTTCGGTGACCGGCCAGATCCTCAAGATCATGGCCGCCAAGCCGGATGCCGTGCTGGTCGGCGGCGCCGGCACCCCGGCCGCCCTGCCGCAGAAGGTGCTCAAGGAAAAAGGCTACAAGGGCCTGATCTACCAGACGCACGGCGTCGCTAACAACGATTTCCTGCGCGTCGGCGGCAAGGACGTCGAAGGCGCCTTCCTGCCAGTCGGCCCGATGGTCGTTGCCGCCCAACTGCCGGCCGACAACCCGGTGCGCAAGTCGGCCCTCGAATACGTCACCAAGTACGAAGCCGCCCACGGCAAGGGCAGCGTCAGCTCCTTCGGCGGTCACGCCTGGGATGCCGGCGTGCTGCTGCAAAGCGCCATCCCGGTGGCCCTGAAGAAGGCCAAGCCGGGCACCGTCGAATTCCGCCGCGCCCTGCGCGAGGCGCTGGAAGGCACCAAGAACGTCGCCGGCGCCCACGGCATCTTCAACCTGACGGCGAACGATCACCAGGGTTTTGACCAGCGCGCCCGCGTCATGGTCACCATCGAAAACAACACCTGGAAGCTGCTCAAGTAGCCAGCCTGAGAAAGTCATTCCCGCGCAGGCGGGAATCCAGCTCACCATGGACTCCCGCCTGCGCGGGAGTGACTTTTTAAACCCCCACTCTTTCACGGTCACATGGACCTCCAGATTCTCCTTCTCCTCGGCCAGGACGGCATCACTAACGGCGCCATCTATGCGCTGCTCGCCCTTGCGCTGGTCCTCGTCTTCGCCGTCACCCGCGTCATTTTCATCCCGCAGGGCGAGTTCGTCGCTTTCGGTGCGCTGACCCTGGCCTCGTTGCAGGCCGGCCAGGTGCCCGGCACGGTCTGGCTGCTGCTCGGCCTCGGCACGGCGGTCGCCCTGCTCGACGGCTACCGGCTGGTGCGCGACGGGCGCTATGCCAAGCTGCCGACCCTGCTCATCGTCAATGTCGGCGTACCGCTGCTCGCCGCGGCCGGCCTGTTCGCCATGCCGCCCAGCCAGATGCCGCTGTGGGCGCAAGTCCTCCTCGCCATGCTGCTCGTCGTGCCGCTCGGCCCGATGATCTACCGCGTCGCCTTCCAGCCGCTGGCCAGTGCGCCGGTGCTCGTCCTGCTCATCGTCTCGGTGGCCGTGCACCTGGCGCTGATCGGTCTCGGCCTGCTCTTCTTCGGTGCCGAGGGCTGGCGCACCCCGGCCTTCACCGACCTCAGCTTCGAACTGGCCGGCGCGCCATTGCAGGGGCAGACCATCCTGGTCGTCGTCGCCTCGGCCCTGCTCATCATCGGCCTCTATTTCTTCTTCGAACGCACCATCTACGGCAAGGCCCTGCGCGCCACCGCCATGAACCGCACCGGCGCCCGCCTGATGGGCATTCCGCCGGTGCTTGCCGGGCAGCTGTGCTTCACGCTGGCCGCCGCCATCGGCGCCTTCTCCGGCATCCTGATCGCGCCGATCACCACCATCTACTACGATTCCGGCTTTCTGATCGGCCTCAAGGGCTTCGTCGGCGCCATCATCGGCGGCCTCGCGTCGTATCCGATCGCCGCGCTGGGCGCCATCCTGGTCGGTCTGCTCGAATCCTTCTCGTCCTTCCACGCCAGCGCCTTCAAGGAAGTCATCGTCTTCACGCTGATCATTCCGGTGCTGCTCTGGCGCTCGCTGACCGCGCACCACATCGAGGAAGAGGAAGAAAAGGGCGACGAGGTCAGCGCCGGCGCCGCGCCGGGCAAAACCGGCCAGCGCAGCTTCCTGCGCCGCCACCTGCCGCTGCTCGCCTTTGTCGCCGTACTCGGCATCAGCCCGCTGCTGCTGCCCGAATTCACCGTCACCCTGCTCAACTACATCGGTCTCTATGCCATCGTCGCCGTCGGCCTCGTGCTGCTGACCGGCGTCGGCGGCCTGACCTCCTTCGGTCAGGCGGCCTTCGTCGGCCTCGGCGCCTACACGACCGCGTGGCTGACCACCGTGCATGGGATCTCGCCGTGGCTGACGCTGTTCATCGGCCTGGCGCTGACAGCCGCCGTCGCGCTGTCGCTCGGCTTCATCACGCTGCGCATGGGCGGCCACTACCTGCCGCTGGGCACCATCGCCTGGGGTATCAGCCTGTATTTCCTGTTCGGCAATGTCGAATTCCTCGGCGGCCACACCGGCATCACCGGCATTCCGGCCGTGTCGCTGGCTGGCTGGGAACTGAAGTCGGGACGCGAATTCTTTTACCTGATCTGGCTGGTCGTCCTGCTCGCCATCGTCAGCATCAGCAACCTGCTCGATTCCCGCGTCGGCCGCGCCATCCGGGCGCTGAAGGGCGGCACGGTGATGGCCGAGGCGATGGGCGTCAACACGGCGCGCGAGAAGATCGTCATCTTCCTGATCGCCGCGCTGCTGGCCAGCATTTCCGGCTGGCTGTACGCCCACCTGCAACGTTTCGTGAACCCCACACCATTCGCGTTGAACCAGGGCATCGAATACCTGTTCATGGCGGTGGTCGGCGGCATCGGCCACGTCTGGGGCGCCGTGCTCGGCGCCGGCGTCATCACCATCCTGAAGCAGTGGCTGCAGGACCTGCTGCCGCAACTGCTCGGCCAGAGCGGCAATTTCGAGATCATCGTCTTCGGCCTGGCCATGGTGCTGATCCTGCAGAAGGCGCGGGCCGGCTTGTGGCCGGTGATCATGCGCCTGCTGCCGTCGCGCGCCCTGGTGCGCGACGTGCCGCAGGGCGAAGCCTTGCCCAGACGAGCGCCGGTGGCCAGCGGCAGCGTGCTGCTCGACGCCAGCGAAGTAACCAAGCGCTTCGGCGGCCTGGTCGCCAACAACAACATGTCGCTCAGCGTGAAGGCGGGCGAGGTGATGGCGCTGATCGGCCCCAACGGCGCCGGCAAGAGCACCATGTTCAACTGCATCTCGGCGGTCAATCCGGCCACCGAAGGCAAGATCGCCTTTCTCGGCGAAGCGACGACCGGCCTCGCCGCCCGCGACATCGCCAAACGCGGCATGAGCCGGACCTTCCAGCACGTCCGCCTGCTCGGCAACATGAGCGTGCTGGAAAACGTCGCCATCGGC
>DATGXM010000100.1:0-4575 GCA_035298985.1 Azonexus sp.
GGGGAGCTGGCGGTCGACCCGGCCGCCCACCGCGTCACGCTGGGCGGGCAGGAAATCGAGCTGTCCGGTCGCGAATTCTCGCTGCTGCACTTGCTGCTCGAGAACGCCGGCCGCGTGCTGACCCGCACCCAGCTCGAACAATCGCTGTACGGCTGGCGCGACGAGCCGGACAGCAATGCCCTCGAGGTGCATATCCACCACCTGCGCAAAAAGCTGGGCAGCGACCTGATCCGCACCCTGCGCGGGGTCGGCTACACCATCCCGAAATGACCACCACCGTCTGGTTCTCGCTGCGCCGGCGACTGCTCGGCCTGCTGCTCGGCGGCGTCGCGGCGGCCTGGCTGGTGACCATGATTTTCAGCTATATCGATGCCCATCACGAGGTCGATGAACTGTTCGATGCCCAGCTTGCCCAGGCGGCGCAGACCCTGCTCGCCCTGGCCGGCCACGACGGCGGCGAGGGAGTCGAGGATCTCGGCGCGGCCGGTCACAAGTACCAGCGTCGCCTGCGCTTCCAGATCTGGAACGCTGGCGGCAAGCTGCTGATGCGTTCCAACAATGCTCCGGAAACGCCGCTCACGACGGCGGCCGGATTTTCGGAAACGCACGGCGACGACGGCCACTGGCGGCATTTCAGCCAGTGGAACAAGGAGCATAGCCTGCAGGTCCAGGTCAGCGAGAACCACCATATCCGCGACGAACTGATCGGCCACATTGCCTGGCGCCTGCTCGTTCCCGCCCTCTTCGGCCTGCCGCTGATCGGCCTGTGGGTCTGGTTGGCCACCCGCCATGGCCTGTCCTCGCTGGACGGCATGGCGCACCAGATCGCCAGCCGCCACCCACAGCAGTTGCAGGCCATCCGCCCGGCTGCGGCACCGGCCGAAATCCGCCCGCTGATCGAAGCCCTGAACGGCCTGTTCCAACGCGTCGAGCAGACCATCGAAGCCGAACGCCGGTTCACCGCCGATGCCGCCCACGAATTGCGCACCCCGCTCGCCGCCCTGCAGGCCCAGTTGCAGGTGGCGCAGCGGGCGCGCGACGCCGGCGAGCATGATCGCTCGCTGCAGCAGTTGCAGAACGGACTGACGCGGGCCGCCCACCTGGTCGACCAGATGCTGCTGCTCGCCCGCCTCGACCCCGAATCGGGCCTACCCGACCCGCAGGAGGTGGACCTCGCCGCCCTCGCCGAAGCGGTGTGCGCCGACCTCGGGCCGCAGATCCTGGCCCGCAATATCGATTTCGACCTCGAAGCGGTCGCCGGGGCGAAGCTGATCGGCCAGGCCGAATGGCTGCGCGTGCTGATCCGCAACCTGGTCGACAACGCCGTGCGCTATACGCCGGAAGGCGGCAAGGTGATGGTCCGCATCGCCCGCCATGGGGATGGCCTGAAGTTGTCGGTCAGCGACAGCGGGCCCGGCATTCCGCCGGAAGAGCGCCACGCCGTCCTGCAGCGTTTTCATCGACTGGATACGGGCGGCCAGCCCGGCAGCGGCCTGGGGTTGGCCATCGTGGCGCGGATCACGGAACTTCATGGGGGGCAATTGTGTCTAGACACATCGCCTATGACCAAAGGCCTAGATATCGGAGTACAATTCCCCGCGCACGCTTCCGCAACATGACTTTGGCATCGTCGCGGCGGGGCTTGGTTGCAGGAAAACCGGATACAAGGATCGAAGTCACACCATCATGAACACGACTGAAACACTGGCTCCACCGCCCAAGGCGACTGACGATCTGCCGGAGGGTACGCGCCGGATCATCGACGGTCAGGAACGGGTGCTGTACGACGGCTACTGGATCAAGACCTATCCGGTGCCGGCCGATTCGCTGGAAGCCAAGAAGAAGTTGATCGATGCGCTGACCCGCCGCCTGTTCAACCATACCGAACACGGCCTGAACATTCCGGGCACCCGCCTCAACGAAGCGCGCGCCAGCTACGAGAGCGAAACCGATACCGCCCGCAAGCGGGTCAAGGGCGCCATGCTGGCCGGCGCGCTGTTCAACCGGGCGGCCGACATATTCCGCAAACTGGTCGAACTGCAGGCCTGCGGCATCGAAATCCTCAGCACCAATCCGCTGATGCGCGAATGCGGCAAATGCCTGCTTGACGCCATGGAACTCGGCCGTTGCGTGCTGCACCGCAGCGGCGAGGAAGGCATCGACGAGCTGTGGGGCGAACCCTTCCGCGCCTTCTCGATCCCCCTCGAGGACTTCTACGAAAGCCGCTACATCAAGATTGGCCGCGTGCTGCGTGACATCGACCGGATTTCGCAGGTCATCATCGACACCTTCAGCGGCATCCCGGCCTTTGCCAATATCGAGGCCCCGGTCCTCGACCTCGCTTCTTCCGCCAAGATCAAGACCGAGACGCTGCGCACCGACGGCGACATTTTCGATGTGTGGGCGCGCATGGTGACCGCTGGCGAGCGGCTGACCGACCTGGCGCTAATCAGCGAGTCCGGGCAGAACCCGTCGCCGCTCACCTACAACCTGTCCGACGGCCTGCAACTGATCCGCCAGGGCCGCGACCTGATTTTCTACATTTCCCGGGCCCGCACGGCCATGCCGAAGAGCACCCAGGAATACGCCGAACGCTGCGCGGTCTATCTGGCCACCGGCCGGGCGCCGCTGGTGCCGATCACGCTGCCGGTGTGATCCACGATAAGGCGGACTTCGGTTCGCCTCTTCCCGCAGCATTCAGGGAATAAACGGCAACGCCAGCTCGGCCGTACGCTGGGCCTGGCCGCAGATGTCGTCGCACATGCGGCGAAACACCTGCACCGAGCGGCTTTCGTGCCGCCGGGCATGGCGCACGACGTAGAAATGGCGGCGCAGATCGAACTGCGGGGTCGGTATCTCCACCAAGCTGCCCCGCCGCAAAGCTTCGCGCAGGGCCAGACGCGACAGGCAACCGATGCCGAGATTCGATTCGACCGCCCGCTTGATGGCTTCGGTATGCTCCAGTTCCAGGCGTAGCGTGAAGCGTCCCATCTGCGGCGCGACGATCAGGTCGAACTGGCGCCGCGTGCCGGAGCCCGGTTCGCGCAATATCCAGTCCTGGCGGGCCAGCGCGGCTGAATCGACGGTCCCCTGCCCGGCCAGGGCATGCGTCGGTGCGCAGAAAACGACCAGTTCATCCTCCAGCCAAGGTTCGATCAGCAGATCCGGATGGCTGGCCTCGCCTTCGATCAGGCCGATGTCGCATTCGAACCGCAGCAGCCGTTCGACGATGGTCTGCGTATTCGCCACCTGCAGGCTGACCGGCGCCTCCGGGTGCTGTTGCATGTATTCGGCGATGGCCAGCGTGCCGAGATAGTTGCCGATGGTCAGCGTGGCGCCGACCGTCAACGGGGCCAGCCGGCCGCCATCGAGCAGCGATTCGATCTCGCGGGCGTGATCGAGCAGTTGCTCGGCCATCGGCAGCAATCCCCGCCCCGAGGCGTTGAGGTGCAGCGACTTGCCGATGCGGTCGAACAGCGGGCAGTCGAACTGCCGCTCCAGTTCGACCAGCGCATTGCTGGCCGCCGATTGCGACATCGACAGCCGCTCGGCCGCCCGCGACACGTTCTGTTCGCGGGCAATGGCCGAGAAGATTTCCATCTGGCGCAGGCTGAATTTCATATCGATTTCATGAATAACAATTAACCATATTATCCGTTTATTTGAATCAAAAAAGTAGTCTAGACTGATTTCGTCACCCGACTTGGGAAAGCCAACCATGAGCGCCTTCAATACCGAAACCGTCCTTTCCGTCCATCACTGGAACGACAACCTCTTCACCTTCCGCACCACGCGCGACCAGGCCCTGCGCTTTGCCAACGGGCAATTCGTGATGATCGGCCTGGAAGTCGAGGGGCGGCCACTGATGCGCGCCTACAGTGTGGCCAGCGCCAATTACGAGGACCACCTGGAGTTCTTCAGCATCAAGGTCCAGGACGGCCCGCTGACCTCGCGCCTGCAGCACCTGAAGCCCGGCGATTCGCTGCTGGTCAGCCGCAAGCCGACCGGCACCCTGGTCCTGCGTGACCTGAAGCCGGGCAAGCGCCTGTTCCTGTTCGCCACGGGCACCGGCCTCGCCCCCTTCATGAGCCTGATCCACGATCCGGAAACCTACGAACGCTTCGAGAAGGTCATCCTGATCCACGGCGTGCGGTGGACCAACGAACTGGCCTACCACGACTACATCGAGGAAGACCTCAAGGATCACGAATACCTCGGCGACGACATCCGCGACAAGCTGATCTATTACCCGACGGTGACCCGCGAACCCTTCCGCAACGAGGGCCGCCAGACCGAGCTGATCTACTCTGGCAAGCTGTTCGCCGACATCGACCAGCCACCGCTCGACCCGGCCACCGACCGCGCCATGATCTGCGGCAGCCCGGCGATGCTGAAGGAAGTCTCGGCCATGCTCGATGGCTACGGCTTCAAGGTTTCCGAGCACATCGGCGAAGCCGGCGATTATGTGATCGAGCGCGCCTTCGTCGAGCAGTAAGCGCGGCAAGTCCCCGCTCAGTCCCCTTCGCCGCGCGCCGGCCGGAGGGCATGGATTCCCGCAGCGGACCAACCGGGGCA
>DATGXM010000101.1:0-14039 GCA_035298985.1 Azonexus sp.
GTGGGTGATCGAAGTGGCGAGCGCTGGCCTCATCGTGCAGATGGCTGGCCCAATCCTTCAGTGCCGACGCGTGGTGGTCGATCTGTATGACCGATTTGGCAATCCCGGCCATTTGCTCCAGTGTGGCCGGAGGAAACGAAAAGTCGAGAATGAAGACATCGTGCCCGGCAACGTCGGCCATGTTCCACGGCTCGCCGTGATGCAGCGGGCGGTAGGTGGCCGCGTTCCCGTAATGTCGCCAGGCGGCATAGGCCGCGCCGAAGCCGTCCAGGCAATCAGCGTGGTAAATAATGGTGACGGGCACTGCCATGGTCAGTAATGCGGGGGAATTTCGTCGCGTAGGCTGCGCCCTTCCAGCGGTTGCGCGTTGTGCATCTGGTCGCGCAGGCTGCGCAGTTCCTTGGCCAGCAGGTCGATCTGTTGTTGCTGGCGGAAAACCGTGCGGTTGAGTTCTTCGACCAGATCCTCGGTGTAGCTGATCTTTATTTCCAGTTCGGTGATGCGTGATTCCACATCTCTTCCTTATTTGTCGTTGCGCCAGTCGCGCAGGGTTTCCTTGGGCGGCGGCGGGGGCGTTTGGTCGCGTTGTCGTATCAGGGGCAGGGCGGCACCCAGTACAACAACGACACAAATGCCGAGGACGATCCAGGCGTTGCTCATTTGTTTCTCCAAGAGGATGGATATGAAGTGTACTGCGCTTCAATAAAAATCGCGAAAGGCTGTTGACAAGGGCGAAGAACGGTCTATAATGCGGCCTTCTTCAGGCGGTTAGCTCAGTTGGTTAGAGCGCCACGTTGACATCGTGGAGGTCGTTGGTTCGATTCCAATACCGCCTACCAAAATTCCTGATGAGGCTGATAATGCTGTTCCGAACTTGCGTCGCAGTTCAGAAACCGTAATCGAGTCAGCTTCGTTAAACAAAAAAGTGCGGCTCGGTCCGCACTTTTTTTTCGTCCAGAGATTTTGCCATGCCCGATATCAAACTGCCCGACGGTTCCATTCGCTCCTACGAGCAACCGGTCACCATCGCCGAAGTCGCCGCCAGCATCGGCGCCGGCCTGGCCCGCGCCGCGCTGGCCGGCAAGGTCGATGGCGTTCTGGTCGATACGTCTTATCTGATCGACAAGAATGTCGATCTGGCGATCATCACTGATCGTGATGCCGAAGGCGTCGAGGTGATCCGCCACTCGACCGCTCACCTGCTGGCCTATGCGGTCAAGGAATTGTTCCCGGAAGCCCAGGTCACCATCGGCCCGGTTATCGAAAACGGCTTCTATTACGACTTCGCCTACAAGCGCCCGTTTACGCCGGAGGATCTGGCGGCCATCGAAAAGCGCATGGCCGAACTGGTCAAGAAGGATATTCCGGTCAGCCGCGAAGTCTGGGATCGCGACGACGCGGTCAAGTTCTTCCTCGATCAGGGTGAGAAGTACAAGGCCGAGCTGATCGGCGCCATTCCGGCCGGTGAGCAGGTTTCGCTGTATCGAGAAGGCGATTTCATCGACCTCTGTCGCGGGCCGCACGTGCCGACCACGGCCAAGCTAAAAGTCTTCAAGCTGATGAAGGTGGCCGGCGCCTACTGGCGCGGCGATCATCGCAACGAGCAGTTGCAGCGCATCTACGGCACCGCCTGGGCCAAGAAGGAAGACCTCGACGCCTACCTGCACATGCTGGAAGAGGCCGAGAAGCGCGACCATCGCCGCCTGGGCAAGCAATACGACCTGTTCCACATGCAGGAAGAGGCGCCGGGTCTGGTCTTCTGGCACCCCAAGGGCTGGGCGGTGTGGCAGGAAATCGAGCAATACATGCGCGCCGTCTATCGCAACAACGGCTACCAGGAAGTGCGCTGCCCGCAGATCCTCGACAAGTCGCTGTGGGAAAAGTCGGGTCATTGGGAGCACTACAAGGACAACATGTTCACCACGGCTTCGGAAAACCGCGACTACGCGGTCAAGCCGATGAACTGCCCGGGCCACGTCCAGGTCTTCAATTCCGATTTGCGCTCCTATCGTGAACTGCCGCTGCGCTACGGCGAATTCGGCTCCTGCCACCGCAACGAGCCGACCGGCGCACTGCACGGTCTGATGCGCGTGCGCGGCTTCGTGCAGGACGATGGTCACATCTTCTGTACCGAAGACCAGATCGAATCCGAAGTGACCGCCTTCAATGCGCTGGTCAAAAAGGTCTATGCCGATTTCGGCTTTACCGACGTTGCTGTCAAGCTGGCGCTGCGTCCGGATAGCCGCGTCGGTTCCGACGAGGTTTGGGACAAGGCCGAGGCTGCGCTGCGCCAAGGCTTGCGCGCTTCCGGTCTGGAATGGACCGAGTTGCCGGGCGAGGGCGCCTTCTATGGCCCGAAGATCGAATTCCACATCAAGGACGCCATCGGCCGTACCTGGCAGTGTGGCACCATTCAGGTCGATTTCTCGATGCCGGGCCGCCTCGGCGCTGAGTACGTCGCCGGCAACGACGAGCGCAAGGTGCCGGTCATGCTGCACCGTGCGATCCTCGGCTCGCTCGAGCGCTTCATCGGCATCCTGATCGAGAACTTCGCCGGAGCCTTGCCGCTGTGGCTGGCGCCGGTGCAGGCGGTGGTGCTGAATATCTCCGAAAAGCAGGCCGATTACGCCGCCGATGTTGCGCAAAAGCTGCATCAGGCAGGCTTCAGGGCCGAGGCGGATTTGCGTAACGAGAAAATTACCTATAAAATTCGGGAACATAGCTTGAACCGGCTGCCTTATCAGCTCGTTGTAGGCGATAAGGAAAAGGCGGACGGACTGGTGGCCGTGCGTACACGTGGCGGTCAGGATCTCGGACAGATGACTGTCGAGGCACTGATCGAGCGACTCCAAGGGGAAGTCGCGGCGCGTAGTGGCACGGCTTAATTATTGATATTTCGGGGGTTTTACCATCGCTCAGAACAAGGCCCATCGTTTAAACGATGAGATCACGGTGCCGGAGATTCGTCTCCAGGGTGTTGAAGGTGAGCAGCTAGGGATTGTGAATATCCGTACTGCGTTGCAGATGGCCGAGGAAGCCGGGGTTGACCTGGTCGAGATCGCGCCGACGGCAAAGCCGCCTGTCTGCCGCATCATGGATTACGGCAAGTTCAAGTACCAGGAGCAGAAGCGCGCTCACGAAGCGAAGCTGAAGCAGAAGCAGGTGCAGGTGAAGGAAGTAAAGCTGCGCCCGGGTACCGACGAGAACGACTATCAGATCAAGCTTCGGAACATGACGCGCTTCCTGGAAGAAGGCGACAAGGTCAAGGTGACCCTGCGCTTCCGGGGCCGCGAAATGGCGCACCAGGAATTCGGCATGCGTCAGCTGGAACGAATCAAGGCAGACCTCGAGGCCGTTGGCGCCGTCGAGCAGATGCCGAAGATGGAAGGTCGTCAGATGATCATGATCATCGGGCCGGCAAAGAAGAAGTAACAAGGCAGTACCTGCGGTTCTCCGCAGTAAAACAAGTGCTTTCGGGTAGTACAAGCGTTCCCGCCGGGAACCACCTGACGGCATGACATTAAGGAGCATCCAAATGCCCAAGATGAAAACCAAGAGCAGCGCCAAGAAGCGCTTTTCGGTCCGCGCTGGTGGTTCCATCAAGCGTGGCCAAGCCTTCAAGCGTCACATCCTGACCAAGAAGACCACCAAAGTGAAGCGTCACCTGCGCGGTGCTACTGCTGTTCACGAGCGCGACGTCGCATCCGTCCGCGCCATGATGCCCTACGCGTAAGGAGATAGAACATGTCCCGAGTTAAACGTGGTGTAACGGCTCGCGCCCGTCACAAGAAGGTTCTCGTTCAGGCCAAGGGTTACCGCGGTCGTCGCAAGAATGTATATCGCATCGCCAAACAGGCGGTGATGAAGGCTGGTCAATATCAGTACCGTGACCGTCGTCAACGGAAGCGTCAGTTCCGTTCCCTGTGGATCGCCCGTATCAATGCCGCCGCTCGTGAGCTGGGCATGAAGTACAGCACCTTCATGAACGGTCTGAAGAAGGCCAACATCGAAGTCGACCGCAAGGTCCTGGCCGACCTGGCCGTCTTCGATCAGCCGGCATTTGCCGCCCTGGCCGCCCAGGCCAAGGCCAAGCTCGGCGCCTGAGCTTAAGCTCTTGAAGAAAAAGGAGGCGCAAGCCTCCTTTTTTATTTATTCGTATTGTTGTCGGTAGTTTTGTTGGAACCAGTCCATGGACAATCTCGATCAGATCGTTAGCGAAGCCAAGGCGGCTTTCGCTGCCATTTCCGACCCGGACGCGCTGGAGCAGGTCAAGGCCCGTTTCCTTGGCAAGAGCGGCCAGATTACCGAACTCCTGAAGGGCCTCGGCAAGTTGCCGCCCGAGGAGAAAAAAACCGCCGGCGCCGCGATCAACGTCGCCAAGACCGCCGTCGAAACTGCGCTCAATGCCCGCCGTGAAGCGATCCGCAAGGCGGCGCTGGAAGCGCGCCTGGCCGAAGAGGCGCTGGATGTCACGCTGCCCGGACGCGCCGAAGCGCGCGGCGGCCTGCATCCGGTCACGCGCACCCTGGAGCGTATCGAATCGCTGTTTGCCTCGATCGGCTTCGAAGTGGCCGACGGCCCGGAAATCGAAGAGGATTTCCACAATTTCACCGCCTTGAACACGCCCGAGGATCACCCGGCGCGTTCGATGCACGACACTTTTTACCTGCAGAACCCGGACGGCACGCTGGCTGACAAGGTGCTGCTGCGTACCCACACCAGCCCGATCCAGGCGCGCTACATGCAGGCCCATGTCGCCAAGTTCGGCCAGCTGGAGACCATGCCCGAGATTCGCATCATCGCGCCGGGCCGCGTCTATCGTGTCGACTCCGACGCTACCCATTCGCCAATGTTCCATCAGGTTGAAGGCCTTTGGGTCGGTGAAAATGTTTCTTTTGCCGATCTGAAGGGCGTCATCGCCGATTTCCTGAAGAGTTTCTTCGAAACCGACGACCTGACGGTCCGTTTCCGCCCATCCTTCTTCCCGTTCACCGAGCCGTCGGCCGAAATCGACGTTGCATTCATGAGCGGCGCGCTGAAAGGCCGCTGGCTGGAGATTGCCGGTTGCGGCATGGTCCATCCGAATGTACTGCGTATCGCCGGCATCGATCCGGAAAAGTACACCGGCTTTGCTTTCGGCTTCGGCCCGGATCGCCTGACCATGCTGCGTTATGGCGTCAATGATCTTCGCCTGTTTTTCGAAGGTGATCTGCGCTTCCTGCGCCAGTTCGCCTGATCCACTTTTCGAGACACGCCAATGAAATTCTCCGAATCCTGGTTGCGTACCCTCGTCAATCCCAAGCTGACGAGCGAGGAACTCTCCCATCTGCTGACCATGGCCGGCCTCGAAGTCGAGGAACTCGACCCGGTGGCGCCCGCCTTCGACAGCGTCGTCGTCGCCCATGTGCTGGAAGTTGTCAAACATCCCGACGCCGACCGCCTGAATGTCTGTCAGGTCGATACCGGCAGCGGTACGCCGACGACCATCGTCTGCGGTGCGCCGAACGTCGCCGTCGGCCTCAAGGTACCGTGCGCTCTGCCCGGCGCCAAGCTGCCCGGCGACTTCACGATCAAGGTCGCCAAGGTTCGCGGTATCGAATCCTCCGGCATGCTGTGTTCGGCCAAGGAGCTCGGAATTGCCGAAGAGGCCTCCGGTCTGCTGATCCTGCCGGCCGATGCACCGGTCGGGCAGAGCATCCGCCAATATCTCGAACTCGACGACAACGTCTTCGAAATCAAGCTGACGCCGAATCGTGCCGATTGCCTGTCCTTGCAGGGCGTCGCCCGCGAAGTCGGCGCTATCACCGGCGCTGTCACATCGCTCCCGCAAGTCGCTGCAGTGTCGGCCAGCATTGCCGATACGCGCGCTGTCGTGCTAGATGCCCCGGCCGCCTGTCCGCTCTACTACGGACGTATCGTCAAGAACGTAAATGCCAAGGCGCCGACGCCCGAGTGGATGAAGCGTCGCCTGGAGCGCAGCGGTATTCGCGCCATTTCGGCACTGGTCGACATCACCAATTACGTGATGCTCGAACTTGGCAAGCCGCTGCATGCTTTCGACAATACCCGCCTAGAAGCTGCCGTGCATGCCCGCATGGCCAAGCCGGAAGAAAAGCTGCTGCTGCTCAACGAGCAGACCATCGCCGTCGACGCCGATGTGCTGATGATTGCCGATGAAGCCAAACCTCTGGCCATGGCTGGCATCATGGGCGGCGAAGAGAGTGGTATCACGCTCGATACCACCGACCTGTTCCTGGAGTCGGCCTTCTTCGCCCCGAAGGCGATTGCCGGCCGCGCCCGCCGCTACGGCTTCGCATCGGACGCCTCGCACCGCTTCGAACGCGGTGTCGATTTCGGCGGTACGCGTGCCGCTATCGAACGCGCCACGCAGTTGATCCTGGAAATTTGCGGCGGTCAGGCCGGTCCGGTGGTCGAAGCCAAGGCCGAATTGCCGGCCAGAATGCCGGTTCGGCTGCGTACCGCGCGTGCTGAGAAGGTTCTTGGCCTGGCGCTGGGCGCCGACCGCATTGCCGGCCTGTTCAAAGGGCTGGCTCTTTCCTTCGAACAGCAGGGTGATGATTTCCTCGTGACGCCTCCGTCCTGGCGTTTCGATATGGAAATCGAAGAAGACCTGATCGAAGAAATTGCCCGTCTATACGGCTACGACAATATCCCGTCCGCGGCGCCGCGTGGCCGCATGGAAATGATGCTGCAGCCCGAGGCGCAGCGTCCGGCCTACCGTATCCGCCAGATGCTGGCCGATCGTGGCTATCAGGAAGTGGTGAATTACGCTTTCGTCGAAGAGGCCTGGGAGGCCGATTTCGCGGCGAAGATCGACGAGGCAGACCTGATTCGCCTGGCCAATCCGATTGCCAGCCAGATGGCCGTGATGCGTTCCAACCTGTTTGGTGGTCTGATTTCCAATCTGGTGACCAATCTGAAGCGCAAGCAGGGCCGCGTCCGTTTGTTCGAGGTCGGCCGTACTTTCCATCGCGATGCCGCGGCGCAGCCGGTGGCCGACTTCCATCAACCCTGGAAACTCGCTGGCCTGGCCTTTGGTGGTGCGCTGCCGGAAGGCTGGGGGGCAGGCGCGCGCAAGGTCGATTTTTACGACGTGAAGGGCGATATCGAAGCCCTCCTGGCACCTGCCGCGCTGCGTTTCGAAAAGCTGGCTCATCCGGCCCTGCATCCGGGCCGTGCTGCCCGTGTTTTGCTGGATGGTCAGGAAATCGGCTGCATTGGAGAGCTGCACCCGGAATGGGTGCAGAAATACGTCCTGCCGCAGGCTCCGGTGCTATTCGAGCTCGACTTCGCAGCAGTGAAGTCGGTCAGAGTGCCGGCCTATGCCGAAGTTTCCAAGTTCCCGCCGGTGGTTCGTGACCTCGCTATCGTGGTCGATCAAAACGTCGCTTTGCAGACTTTGCTCGACGGTTTGAAAGGTCAGATTTCGGGGCTTGTTCAGGACATCCAATTGTTCGATGTGTACGTCGGCAAGGGGGTCCCTGAAACCAAAAAAAGTCTTGCTTTCCGTATAGTTATGCAAGATACTCAACGCACTTTGCAAGATTCGGAAGTTGATGCTGCAATGCAGCAGCTGGTGTCCTGTTTCGAACAGGCATTCGGTGCTCAACTGCGTGCCTGACGGAACAATAACGATGACGCTGACAAAAGCCGAACTCGCCGACCTGTTGTTTGAAAAAGTGGGCCTCAACAAGCGCGAGGCCAAGGATATGGTTGAGGCTTTCTTCGAAGAAATCCGTAATGCGCTGGAAACCGGGGATGGCGTGAAGCTGTCCGGTTTCGGTAATTTTCAGTTGCGCGACAAGCCGCAACGCCCGGGGCGCAACCCCAAGACCGGCCAGGAAATCCCTATTACGGCACGTCGTGTCGTAACTTTCCATGCTAGCCAGAAACTCAAATCGGATGTTGAACTAGCCTTCGATGGAACCGCGGCATAAAACTGCAGGCGGCGATGAATTGCCGCCGATTCCCGCCAAACGCTACTTCACGATCGGTGAAGTCAGCGAGTTGTGCGGCGTCAAACCTCACGTGCTGCGCTACTGGGAGCAGGAATTCAACCAGCTGAAGCCGGTGAAGCGGCGCGGCAACCGCCGCTATTACCAGCATCATGAAGTGCTGCTGGTACGCCGGATTCGTGAGCTTCTTTATAATCAGGGCTTTACGATCAGTGGTGCACGCAACCGGCTGGACGAGGGCGGTGCGGTCGAAGTGACTGCGGCCGACATTCCGGAAGCTGCAAAAATGCCGGGTGGCCTGCGCGGCGAACTGAAATCCATTATTGATATGTTGCAGCTGTGAAAACCGCTACATTTCGGATATAATGCAGGGCTCGTGTCGGGGCGTAGCGCAGCCTGGTAGCGCACTTGCATGGGGTGCAAGGGGTCGCGAGTTCGAATCCCGCCGCCCCGACCAAATTAAATAACCGGCCTAGGCCGGTTTTTTAATTTATGGCGTTGAAAAATATATTTGGACAAATTAAATTATCACCACTGTTTAATTAAGGAGGTAATCGTGGATTTGTCCAATTTGAGCGTTTCCCAGTTGCGCGATTTGCAGCAACAGATTCCGGCCGAAATTAAGCGCCGTGAAGCCCAGGAAAAAGTGAATGTCCTGAATGAATTGCGTGCCTTTGCCAAAGCCCGTGGTTATGCCATTGAAGAATTGCTGGCCAAAGAGGCGAAGGTAAAAACCCCTTCGGGAAACAAGGTCAAGGTCAAATATCGCCATCCCGAAAATGCCGAACTGGAATGGACCGGTCGCGGTCGTAAACCGAAATGGGTTGAGGCCTGGTTGGGTGATGGAAAAACTCTGGAAAGCCTGTTGGTTTGATATATGCGTATTTTGTTGAGCAACGATGACGGTTATTTTGCGCCAGGGCTTACCGCCTTGGCCGATGCCCTGAGTGATCTGGGCGAGTTGGTTGTCGTTGCTCCGGAGCAGAATCGCAGTGGCGCCAGCAATTCGCTGACCCTGGACCGGCCGCTGCATTTGAAAAAGGCAGCAAACGGTTTTCATTTTGTGAATGGCACGCCTACCGATTGCGTGCATTTGGCGGTAACCGGCATGCTGGATAGCTTGCCGGATATTATTGTTTCCGGAATAAACTTCGGCGCCAATATGGGCGACGATACGATTTATTCCGGTACAGTGGCCGCTGCCACCGAAGGGTATTTACTGGGTATTCCGTCGATTGCCATTTCCCTGTGCAGTTTCGAAGGCAGGAATTTTGCCTCGGCCGGACTGGTGGCACGGCAATTGGTCGAGCGTTTTATTCGCCAGCCGATGACAGTACCGGTTCTGCTGAATGTGAATGTCCCTGATATTCCTTATTCCGAATTGCAGGGAACGGAAGTGACTCGTCTCGGGCGCCGCCACAAGGCGGAGCCGGTCGTCAAAACGGTATCGCCACGCAACGAAACGCTGTATTGGATCGGGGCGGCTGGGGCGGCGGCAGATGCAGGACCGGGAACGGACTTCAATGCGGTCGAGCGGGGGTGCGTATCGATTACGCCGTTGCAGATCGATTTGACGCATTCCGCGCAGATGCCTGCCATTATCGAGTGGATGGAGTGAGTCACACGGTGTTGCACGGCATTGGCATGACTTCGCAGCGTACCCGGGCACGCATGATCGAACGGCTACGCGAAAAAGGTATCCGCAACGAGGCGGTGCTGAAAGCCATGGCGGCGGTGCCGCGCCATGTCTTCGTCGAAGAAGCTCTCGCTTCGCGGGCGTACGAGGACACTGCGCTGCCGCTAGGCATGGGGCAGACGATTTCGCAGCCCTATGTCGTCGCCCGCATGATCGAACTGCTGTTCAATGGCCGGAAAACTCTGGGCAAGACGCTGGAAATCGGCGCCGGATGCGGCTATCAAGCCGCCGTCCTGGCGCAGCTTACCAACGAGGTGTACGCCGTCGAACGCCTGGGGCCGCTGTTGGAAAAGGCCAAGGCCAATATGCGGACCTTGCAGCAATTCAACGTCCGGCTGAAACATGCCGATGGGCAGTTCGGCTTGCCGGAAGCGGGGCCGTTCGACAGCATCATCGTCGCTGCCGCCGGCGCGCAGGTGCCGCCTGCCCTGTTGCAGCAACTGGCGCCCGGCGGCCGTCTGGTCTTGCCAGTAGGGGCTGGAGAGCAGTATCTTAGTTTCATCGAACATACGCCGCAGGGATATGTCGAAACCCGGCTCGACGCCGTACGCTTTGTCCCGCTACTGTCAGGAACGCAATGATTCGTCTTGTCGCTGTACTCTTCCCGGCCGCATTGCTGGCGGGGTGTCTCTCCCAGCAACCGGCGCCAACCGTGGATCGGGCGGGTACGGCTACGCCACGTTCGACAGCTGCAGCACAGCCGGTCGGCCCGGGTTACTACACCGTCAAGCGGGGCGATACCCTGTATCGCATCGCCCTGGATAACGGCCAGGATCATCGCGATATCGCCGCCTGGAACAATATCGCTAACCCTTCGGCCATCAAGGAAGGGCAGGTTTTGCGGGTGATCCCGCCGGGCGCGGCCGAGCCGGTCGATGGTGCAGTGACCAAGCCGATCGCGACGGGCTCCGGTGTCGAGACGCGTTCGCTGGACCAGCCGGCGGGCTCGCCACCGGTCAGTGCCAGCGGCGTGAAACGCGAACCGCGGGTAGGTAAGGAGCCGTATTCGGATGAAGCCTATGCCCGGCTGAACAAGCAGGTCGAGCCGGCCAAGCCGGTCGAAGCCAAGCCGGAAGCAAAACCCGAGGCGCCGACGCCGCCTGTCGCCCCGGCGGTCCCCGCCGGTCCGGACGATGTGGCCTGGATGTGGCCGAGTACGGCCAAGGTGGCCGCGCAGTACAGCGATTCCGGCAATAAGGGCTTGGATTTTGCCGGCAAGGCGGGTGACCCGGTGCTGGCGGCAGGAGATGGCAAGGTCGTCTATGCCGGGAGCGGTTTGCGCGGCTTTGGCGAACTGGTGATCGTCAAGCACAACGCCACCTATTTATCGGCCTATGCCCACAATCGCAAGATCCTGGTCAAGGAAGGGCAGCAGGTCAGCCGTGGCCAGAAGATCGCAGAAATGGGCAATACCGATGCCGACTCGGTCAAGCTGCACTTTGAAATCCGTAAGCAGGGTAAGCCAGTCGATCCCGCCGGGTATTTACCGAAAAGATGAGCACCATCGGCGACAGCATGGATGACGATTTCGAGGGGCAACCCGAAGAATCCCTGCTGCCGCCGGAACCGGAGGTTGTGGCGCCGGAGTTCGAGCTGCTCGAGGATGTTACCCAGCTTTACCTGACGGAAATCGGCGCCAAGCCATTGCTGACGCCGGAGGAGGAACTGGCGACCTCGCGCTTGGTACGCCAGGGCGATTTTGCCGCCCGCCAGCGCATGATCGAGCATAATCTGCGGCTGGTCGTGAATATCGCCAAGCATTACCTGAACCGCGGCATTCCCTTGCTCGACCTAGTCGAGGAGGGCAATCTCGGCCTCATCCATGCGCTGGAAAAGTTCGATCCGGAGCGCGGTTTCCGGTTTTCGACCTATGCCACCTGGTGGATACGCCAGAACATCGAACGCGGCATCATGAACCAGTCGCGAACCATCCGCTTGCCGGTGCATATCGTCAAGGAAATCAACGTTGTACTCCGCGCCATGCGGCATCTGGAATCGGCCGACAAGCGCGACTCGACGGTTGAGCGTGTTGCCGCGCTGATCGACCGGCCGGTCGATGATGTGCGGCGCATCCTGTCGCTCAACGAACACATCGCCTCGCTCGATGCGCCGCTGGAAATCGATCCCAATCACACCATCGGTGAGGTTATTGCCGATGACAGCGGGGCCGATCCGGAATCCTTGCTGCAGGAAAGTGAAATCGGTTCGCTGGTCGACGACTGGCTGGAACAGCTATCGGAGCGCCAGCGTTCGGTGATCGAGCGCCGTTACGGCCTCAACGGGGCGGATGTGGCAACGCTGGACGCCATTGCCACCGATCTCGGGCTGACCCGCGAACGGGTCCGTCAGATCCAGATCGAAGGCCTGGATCGCCTGCGCAAGATCATCAAGCGCGGCAATATCTCCCGCGATTCTCTGCTGTAGCCGGTAGCTGGGCGCACAGCCGGTTGCGGATCTCTTCCCCCAGCTGGAAAACCGACATCGCGTAGAAGCTCGAGCGGTTGTAGCGGGTGATCACGTAGAAATTCTCGAAGCCCAGCCAGTATTCGGTGTCCTTGCCCGGCGATACCAGGTCGATCAGGGCCACCGTGGCTTGCAGATCGGTGTCGGCCCGCACGCCCTTGTCGGCGAGGTCGGCAACCTTCAGGCTGGGACGCAAGCCGGCCTGGAGTAGAGCCGGGTCGGGCTCGCCGTTGGTGGCTGCCGGCACAGCGATGGCTTGTCCGGCCTGCCAGCCGTGCTGCTCGAGAAAACGGGCGACGCTGCCGATGGCGTCATCGACGCTGTTGCCGAGATCGACGCGCTGGTCGCCATCGAAGTCGACGGCATAGCGCCGCTGGCTGCCCGGCATGAATTGCGGGATGCCGATGGCGCCGGCGAAGGAACCCTTGACGGCAAGCGGGTCGAGACCATTCTCGCGGGAGAGGAGCAGGAATTGTTCAAGCTCGGTGCGGAAAAATTCGGCGCGCGGCGGGTATTTGAAGGCGAGGGTGGCCAGCGCTTCGAGCACGCGGAAGCCACCGGTGTTGCGGCCATACTCAGTTTCGACGCCGATGATGGCGACGATGATTTCCGGCGGCACGCCATACAGGGCGCTGGCCTTGACCAGGGCTCCCTCGTTTTCCTGCCAGAAGCGCACGCCGCCATCGATGCGGCGGTCGTTCAGGAAACGCGGCCGGTAGCGCTCCCACGACCGTTGCATAGGCGAGGTCGGCGGCTTGATCAGCTGCAGCACCTTGGCGTTGGGCCGGATCTGGGCGAACTGGCCGAGCAGGGTGTCGGCGTTGAAACCGTGGCGCTGTTCGAGATCGCGGGCGAAGTCGATCACTGCTGGGTCGTCGGCAACGCTGGCCGGCGGCGGGGCGGCATGGCCGAGGGCGGTGAAGCAGGCCAGGAGGAGTGTGGCAAGGGCGTTCTTGGGGATCACGTTCATCATCTCAGTCGCGCGATGGCTTCGCGCAGGGAACTCAGGTCGTTATGGGTTTTGCCGTAGCGTGCCTGCAGATAGGCGTCGACGACATGCTGGAATGCTTCAGCCAGGTCGGGGCGTTGTTCCCGTACCCGCTGCGCCAAGGCCATGGGCGTTTCCCAGGGCGCGCAGTCTACCTGTCTTCGCGCCAGTTGGAGCAGGGCTTTTTGCCAAAGTTGCAGGGCGGGGTCGCGGCGCGGGCGTTGGTACAATGTCCACGCCAGCATGGCGGCAACCAGCACACTGCACGCAATGCCAAGCAGCGTCGCCAGGCTGCGCCAGTCGGTATCCGGCAGGCCGAGGCGGGACAGCAGTTCGCGCTGGCGTTGCGGGTCGTAGCCGAGGATGTGCTGGTTCCAGGCGTTATTGACCGCTTCCCAGCGATAACGCAGCGCGCGCAGCCAGTCGGCGCGCCATTGCACGAGGGCGGGCAGCGGTTCGCCGAAGGGCAGGGCATCGGCGATGCCGGTTTCGATGCGGGCCGGCGACACGGCGGAAGTGGGATCGACGCGTACCCAGCCCTGGCCGTCCAGCCAGATTTCAGCCCAGGCGTGGGCATCGGATTGCCTGACGACGAGGTAGCCGTCGAGCGGATTGAATTCGCCGCCCTGGTAGCCGCTGACGACGCGGGCCGGAATGCCGGCCGCCCGCATCAGGAACACGAAGGCGCCGGCGTAGTGCTCGCAGAAACCGCGCCGGGTCTGGAACAGGAATTCGTCGATGCCATTCGGGCCGAGCAGCGGCGGTTGCAGGGTGTAGGTAAACTCGGCAGCGAACAGCGCCAGGGCCTGGCGGATGATGGCTTGCGGGCGATTGTCGCTGTCCCGCCAGCCTTGGGCCAAGGTGAGCGATCGCGGGTTCGCGTTGCGCGGGAGCGCCAGGTTGCGGCGCAGTATCC
>DATGXM010000102.1:0-3934 GCA_035298985.1 Azonexus sp.
GCGCACCGGCTTCGACATTTCGCTCGGCCTGGTCGGCGTGATGAGCCTGTGGCTGGGCATCATGCGAATCGGCGAGCGCGGCGGACTGATCCAGCTCTTCGGGCGGGCCATGGCACCTTTCTTCCGCCGCGTCTTTCCCGATATCCCGCCCGGCCATCCCGCGAGCGGCAGCATCGTGATGAATTTCAGCGCCAACATGCTCGGCCTGGACAATGCCGCGACGCCGCTCGGCCTGAAGGCAATGCGCGAATTGCAGGAGATCAACCCGAAGCCGGACACGGCGAGCAATCCGATGATCATGTTTCTGGTGCTCAATACGGCCGGCATCACGCTGATCCCGACCTCGGTCATCGCCATCCGCCAGAGCATCGCGCTCAAGCAGGGGCTGGCCGGCTTCAACGCGGCCGACATCTTCCTGCCCACCCTGCTCGGCACCTTCGTTTCCTTCTGCGCCGGCCTGGTCGCCGTCGCGCTGTGGCAGCGCATCAACCTGTTCAGCCGGCCGGTGCTGGCTTTCTTCGCCGGCTTCGCGGCACTGATGGGCGGGCTCTATGCGTGGCTGAATGGCATGCCGCCCGAACGGATGGCGCAGATGATCGGCCTGCTCGGCAGCGGGCTGATCGTTTCCCTCATTGTGCTCTTCGTCGCGGTCGCCGCCTGGCGAGGCATCGATGTCTATGAATCCTTCGTCGACGGCGCCAAGGAAGGCTTCGGCGTCGCGGTGCAGATCATTCCCTACCTGATCGCCATGCTGGTCGCCATTTCCGTATTTCGCACCACCGGCGGCATGGACTACCTGATCGAAGGCATCCGCGCCGCCGTGCTGGCGCTGGGCCTGAACGCCGATTTCGTCCCCGCCCTGCCGGTCGGCCTGATGAAGACGCTTTCCGGCAGCGGTGCGCGCGGCCTGATGGTCGATGTAATGACCACCTACGGCGTCGATTCCTTCCCGGGCAAGCTGGCGGCCATCATCCAGGGCTCGACAGAAACGACCTTCTACGTGCTGGCCGTCTATTTCGGCAGCGTGAATATCACGAAGACCCGCTACGCCCTGGCCTGCGGCCTGATCGCCGACGCCGTCGGCCTGGTCGGCGCCATTCTTATCGGCTACGCCTTCTACCACTGATCGGGCGACGCGCCCGTCAGTCCTGCTCCGGCAGCACCCGCCCCGGATTGAGAATATTCGTCGGGTCGAGCGCTGCCTTCAGAGTCCGCATCAAGGCGATTTCCTCCGGCGTCCGGCAATACGGCAGGTATTCGCGCTTGTGGGTGCCAATACCGTGTTCGGCCGACACGCTGCCGCCGTAGTCGCGCAGCAGGCCGTACAGGCAATCCTTGATCGCGTGCTCCGGAAAAGTTTCCGCCGTGCTGCCCGGGACATGGACGCAGACGTGCAGGTTGCTGTCGCCGATGTGGCCGAAGGTGACGTATTCGCAGCCGGGGAATTCGCTATCCAGCTTTACATGCAGGGCTTCGGCGTAAGGTCCGATGGCGCCGATAGGCAGGCTGATGTCGAAGCTGACGACGATGGGCCAGACCACCGGGAATTCGCCCGGTGCGTCGCGCATTTTCCACAGCGACTGGGTTTCCTTTTCCGAGGCGGCGATCACGGCATCGCTGACCAGGCCATCCTCCATGGCCTGTTCGAGCATTTTCTCGAACAAGGCGGCATCCATGACCGCATCGCTGCCCTGCATGTCGAGCAGCACGTAGAACGGCGAACCGTGCGGCAGCGGCGTACGCTGCCCGGGAAGGCGCTTGGTGACCAGGTCGTAGAAATTGGACCACATCACTTCGAAGGCCGACAGGCGCCCGGACAGCATGCGCTGGGCGTGGCGCAGCAGGGCCACCACGTCGCCGTAGGAAGCGACAGCGCACAGGGCCGTCTGCGCGCAGGTCGGCAGCGGTTCGAGCTTGAAGACGACGCGGGTGATGATGCCCAGCGTCCCCTCGCTGCCGATGAACAAGTGCTTCAGGTCGAAGCCGGCGTTGTTCTTCAGCATCTTGTTCAGCGAACGGATCACCGTGCCGTCGGCGAGCACGACTTCCAGGCCGAGCACCTGCTGGCGCGCCATGCCGTAGCGGATCACGCGGTTGCCGCCGGCATTGGTCGCCACGTTGCCGGCGACGTGGCAGGAGCCGCGCGCGCCAAGATCGATGGCCAGCAACAGGCCCTGCGCGGCAGCCGCCTCCTGCGCTTCCTGCAAGGGGGTGGCGGCGAGCACGGTCATCGTGCCGGCCAGGGTGTCGATTTCCTCGACGCCACGCAGGCGCTCCAGCGAAACGATCAATTCGCCGTCACCCGGCAAGGCGCCGCCGGACAGGCCGGTCATGCCACCCTGCACGACGATGGCCTGGCCGTGGCGATGGCACAGCTTGAGGATGGCCGACAATTCCTCGGTACTGCGCGGGCGGACCAGTCCGCACGGCTGGCTGGCGACCGGCTGCGACGAGAAGAATTCGGTGCGGTAGCGGGCGTCGATGGCGTCGGCGCGGGTCACGGCGTCGTCGCCGAGCAGTTGGCACAGGTCGGAGATCAGGGTAGCGGTCATCGATAAAAATCTTTTGGGTTGTCGGTTGCGGTCAACGCGGCAGGAAGGATTCGAGCAGCGTCGCGACGATTTCCGGCTGGTCGTGCTGCAGGTTGTGCCCGGCATCGGGCACGGTTTCGACGCGCAGGTCGGCAAAGCAGCCGAGCCGGCACTGCATCTCTTCCGGCTCCTTGCCGAAGCGCATGTTCACGAAGCCCTTTTCGGCAATCAGCATCAGCACCGGGGCGGCGATTTTACGCCAGGCGGCCATCGCGTCCTCGATCCGGTACAGCGCCGGCGAGGCGATCTTGTGCCATGGATCGCAGGCCATGGCGACGGAACCGTCCGCCGCGACGCGGCTCACCGCCTGCGCCAAGAAGGCCGCCCGCTCCACCGACAGGCGGGGATTGGCGAAGCGCAGTCGGCGCGCCAGCGCGGCGTGGTCGGGATAGGCCCGCAGTTGCGGCTGGTCGGCGATTTCGTCCAGCCATTTGCCGATCTGGGCCGGGGCGTCGACGGCCGGATCGGGCTTCAGGCCGAGGAAATCGAGCATGGCCAGCGCTGTTACCCGCTGCGGGCGCAGCGCGGCATAGGTGGCGGCGATGTTCGCCCCCATGCTGTGGCCGACGATGCGGGCCGGCGCCTCCGGCGAATAGTGCTGCAGCAGGGCTTCGAGGTCGGCGTAGTAATCGGGGAACCAGTAGGGCCGGCCCAGCCATTCGCTGGCGCCATAGCCGCGCCAGTCGGGAGCGATCAAGTGCCAGTCCTGGGCTAAGGCATCGACCACGAACTGGAAGGTGGCCGACGAATCCATCCAGCCATGGAGCAGGAAAACCGCCGGCGCATCGGCCGGCCCCCAGTGGCGGACGTTATAACGCAGGCCGCGAATGGCGATGCTTTCGGTGGTGCTGGGCAGCAATGGAAATCCCTTGCGATCTTGGTCAAGGCGCCAATTTACCGCGATTCGGCCGCCAACACCGTTTCCATGGCGCCATTCCCCCGGCTGCTACAATGCTCGCCGCCCGCCACCCCGCGCTTACGCCGCCCTCTCTTCACGATCATGCAGCCTCTTGAACCGGACAACACCGGCCCGACCATCGTCCGCGTCGATGCCCTGGACCCCGCCTTTTTGCCAGCCGCCCAGGCCCTCGCCGATCAGCTCGGCCTGCCGCTGAGCGGTGAAGCCGATTTCAGCCTGCAAATCGGCGAGCACGGCCTGCAACTGCAGGAACTCGGCCCGGGTGCGGCCGGCCCGGTGCGCGTCGACTTCGTCGAAGGCGCACTGGCCCATCGTCGCCTGCAAGGCGGCGGTGCCGGGCAAATGATCGCCAAGGCGGTCGGCATCCAGCCCGGAGTGCGGCCCAGCGTGCTCGACGCGACGGCCGGTCTCGGTCGCGATGCCT
>DATGXM010000103.1:0-8811 GCA_035298985.1 Azonexus sp.
CCCGGCGGTAGGCGTCGAGCGCCTCGTTGACCTTGTGCTGCAGGCACAGGGTGCCGCACATGGTCTGCGCGTTGAAGTTGGGCGAGGCCAGGTAATTCATGACCTCCCAGTACTGGTCGCTCTGCCAGATGTCCTTGAAGCGGGTATCGCAGATGTTGCCGATGTGGAATTTCTTGTAGCGCTCGTTGAACAGCATGCCGCAGGGCGCGACCAGGCCGGAGCCGGAGAGCTGGATGATGAAGGGTGGGCCATAGCAGCGCTGGTAGCTGCGCTTTTCGCCGGTGGTGATCTTCGACCACTTGACCGACACCTGGTAGCTGTCGGTGGACATTGCCTCGGCTTCGCGCAGGATGGCGAACAGGCCGGGATAGCCCTCGTAATCGACGTGCAGGTCGCCGTCCTCGTTGTCGCTGCAGTGCTTGAAGATGCAGTAGTCGACGCCGAGCTCCTTGCCGAGCTTGGCGAGCGGCAGGACCTGGTCGCCGAACTGCGGCATGAGCACCATCTGCAGGCCGATGGTGACCGACAGGCCGCGTTCGCGCTTGATTTTGACCATGTGCCGGATGTTGTCGAGGACGCGGTCGTAGAAGGATTCCTTGACCCCCATGATTTCGGCGTAGCGGGCGCGCTCGCCGGCCGAGATGTTGATGCGCAGGTAGGTCAGGTGCGGCAGGATGGGCTCGACGACATCCGGGGTGAGCAGGAAGCCGTTGGTGCCGGTGGCCATCGACAGCCCCAGTTCGCTGCCGCGGATGATGGTGTGGGCGAAGAGCGGCGAGACCGAGCTTTCGCCGTCGGAAACCAGGCTGATGCCCTTGACGCCGATCTCGGCGCAATCTTCGAGGAAGGCGTCGATGACCGGCCGGTCGATGACCTTGCGGTCGTTTTCCTGCAGGGTGGCGTAGCAGTAGACGCAGGCGAAATTGCAGGCCCGGGTCAGCGCCATGTCGATGGTGATCGGCGCGATGCGCTCACCGCGCTCCCAGGCCTGGACCCGTTCGAGGTGCCAGGCGATTTTGGTGCCGTCGAGAATGAACGGCGATGGTCCTTCGGGGACGAGCAGATGGTCGGGTGGGCTGGCTAGGGTGGGCATGGGGTCTCCGGGGGGGGGCATCAACTGACGAAAATGGGCATGTCGTCGCGCTTGAAGTAGGCGACATAGTCGTCGATGGTGCTTTTGAGTTCGTTTTCTTCGACGATGGTTCGCACTTCCGGAATGATGAAGTCGCGGACCGGATTGACGCAGAATTCCTTCCAGTAGTCCTTCTTGAAGATCCCGGTGCGCAGCAGGTCTTCATAATAGGGCGTTTCCGCCAGCGGCGAGAGCAGGTTGAAGAAGGGCAGCCGGATGCCAAGGTCGCGGATGCGCTGCGGCAGCGCCTGGCGGTAGGCTTCGGTTTCGCCGGGGGCGCCGATGATGAAATAGCCCAGGATGTCGATACCGTATTTGTCGCAGAGCCGGCAGAAAGTCTCGATGTGTTTGTAGCGGCTGGCTTTCTTGAAATAGGCCAGGATATTGTCGTCGAGGCTTTCGATGCCGATGTGCAGGCGCTTGCAGCCGGCGGCGGCCAGGTCGGCGATGACCGACTCGCGGACCTCGACGGTGCCGCGGGCGCTCCAGTCCACGGTGATCTCGGCCTCGATCAAGGCATGCGAGAGGTCGCTGACGCGCTGCCGATTGACATTGAAGGCGTCGTCCAGGATATGCACCGAAGTCGTGCCGAGGGCGATCAGCTGCTGGAATTCCTCAACGCAGCGGCCGGCTGACTTGAAATTGAATTCCTTCTGCTGGACGTCGCAATAGATGCAGGCATAGGGGCAGCCCTTGGAACTGAACATCGGCAGGCGCAGGGAACCGACGTCGAACAGCATGTCGGGATTTTTCTCGATCCGGTAGTCGGCGAGGTCGAGCAGATGGCGGGCAGGCAGCGGAATGCGGTCGAGGTTGACCTGGCCGCCGAAAAAGACGCCGGGCGGGCAGCCCTGGTCAAGCCATTGCGGGAAGATCACTTCGGCATCGTCGACGAACACGGCATGCGCGCCCTGCTGGCGGATCAGGGCGTGATTGCGGGTGGCGTGCGGGCCGCCGACGACCTTGATCGGGGCCGAGGTCCGGCGCAGGATTTCGGTCATCGCCCAGGCGCGGTAGGTGACCACGGAGAGGCCGAGGACGTCCGGGGCGAAGGCCTCGATTTCGGCGATGGTCTCGTCCAGGGAGAGTCCGCGGCTGGCGGCATCGAGGACGCTGACTTCGTAGTGGGGGGGAATGTTGGCGGCGAGACTGAGTAGCCCGAGGGGCATGTATTTGACCGCCTTGTTCTTGTAGAAACGGGCCGTAACGCGGTCTTGCACCTCGCCTTCGTAAGGCATGACGGCAAGCAGGATGCGGATGGTTTTCATGGTCATGGCTTCGGGCTGCGGGGATTACAGTGCCGCAAGATCGTTCAGGATGGTATCGATGCGGTGCGTCCACAAGTGCCCGGCCTTCACGGCACGGGCGGCTTCGCGACCCATTTCGGCCAGGTGCTGCGGGCGGGCGGCGTGGCTGGCGAGGACCTCCTCGACGTTATCGAAATCGTACTGGATATAGTGGCGGCCCTCGGTGAAATTCGCCCGGATATCCTGCCCCTTGTCGTCGAAGTCGGTCTTGTTGACGGCGATCACGCCGCCACAGGCCATGCATTCCAGCACCCGCGAATGCATGCCGAAGGCGCCGTTGTGCAGATTGATCCGCGTGCTCCGGTAAACCTCGGCCAGTTGGCTGCGCCAGGGCAGCATCCGGCGGTAGAACGGCTGGTAGTTTGGCCAGGTGAGCCAGGTCGGCGGGCCGTAGATGTCGAGGCTGCCCAGCCGGATGGCGGCATCCAGCAGGCGGGTGCGTTCCGGGATGCGCGGCAGTTCGGTATCGAGATAGAGCAGGAAGGGCCAGCCGCCGAAACTGTCGGGCTGGCCGAACAGTTCGTGGAACTGGGCAAGGCTGAGCTCGCTGCCGAAAGTGCGGTTGATCCGCTCGAGGATGACGCGGTGCACATCGGGCAGGTTCAGTTTACCGATCCCGGTCTGGTTCTCGATCAGCACGCAGGAACGCATCTCGCCCAGGGTCAGGGTCTTGCCCTGGGCCGCAACGAAGGGCACGTCATCCTCGAAGCCGGCCGGGACGAGCTGGGGCAGGTAGCCGCAGAGGGCGAACTGCCGCTCTTCCCGGGCCGTTTCCACGGGATGGAAAAGGTCCGGGTCGACGCCGGTCTGGAGCACCGCCCATTTGGCCCGGGGATGGTCGGCCGGATCGAGACCGAAGTTTTCCGGGTGGAGCAGGGTATAGATGATTTCGCTGCCGCCGAAATGGCGGTCGGCGCAATGCAGCCGGCCATGGCAACGCATGTCCTGCAACCAGGCGATATGCGGGATATCGCCGGGGATCAGGTCGCCCGACTGGTGGCGAGTCCGGTTAATCTCGAATACCGCATCCGGCCGGTTCTCGCTCAGATGGCGGCGGAAGGCCTCGGGCTGCGAGGCTTCGTCGGCGATCAGGCATTCGACGTCCCGGCGGGCAAAAGCCTTCATCATTCCCAGGGCGATGTTCAGGTAGTAGTCATCGCGGTTGGGAATGGCCAGGGTGAGCTTGCGGATCGGCTTCATGGTGCGGGGTTTCAGGCCGTTGCGGGGGCGCAGACGGTACGCTGCATCCAGGCCAGGTTATGGTGGATAGGTTCGTCGCGGAGAATGCCCTGGCGATTGAGTTCGACCAGTTCGCCGATCGCGTCGGCGACCGATTTCTGCGGCCGGAAGCCGGTGGCCAGCAGCTTGTCGGAATTGACCCGGTAGGAGCGGGGGTCCGACGACTCGGTGACGCGGATTTCGGCCGGCACACGGGCGACGACCCGTTGGGCGATTTCGAGGATGGAAAGGTTTTCGAAGCCGGCGTTGTAGACCCCCTGGTGTTCCGGGTGGTCGAGCAGGAAGACGTAGAGATCGGTGATGTCGTCGATATGGATGTTGGGGCGCGTCTGGGCGCCGCCGAAAACCGTGATCAGCCCGCGCCCCAGGGCCTGCATGGTCAGCATGTTGACCGAGACGTCGAGGCGCATGCGCGGCGAGAAACCGCAGACGGTGGCCGGACGCACGATCTGCACGGCCATCTGGTCGGCGTAGCTGAGCAGCACCCGCTCGGAGACCATCTTGGTCTTGTTGTATTCCGAGATGGGGCGCAGTTCGAGGTCTTCGGTGACCTGCTCGGCTTCGCTGACGCCGTAGACGCTGCCCGACGAGGCGTAGATGAACTGGCGCACGCCGTGGCGGACCGCCCGGTCGGCCAGCTGCATGGTGGCCAGAGCGCTGATTTCCCAGGTCAGCTTGGGGTCGAGGTCGCCGCAGGGGTCGTTAGCGACCGATGACAGGTGGATGATGGCATCGACGCCGGCCAGGGGCAGGCGGTCGGTATCCCGGACGTCGAATTGGAGCACTGTGAGCGCCGGGTGGGCGGCGAGGTGGTTGCCGAACCACATGATATCGACGGCGACGACCTCGTGTCCTCGTGCCAGCAGCTTGGGGACGAGAACGCTGCCCTTGTAGCCGCAGGCGCCGGTGACCAATAGTTTCATGGGGGGGTTCCTTGTTTCAGAGAGCCGAAAGGTCGGCGAATATACGGGCCATCCGATGACGCCAGAGGTGACGGGCGTGCATTTCCTCGGCGCCCGCCATGCCGATGCGGCGGGCTTCCTCGGGATGACTGATGTAGTGGTCGAGCAGGATGGCGGCGTAGTCCGGTGCGCTTTCCGGGAACTCGACGTAATGCACGCTGGGGATCAGCCGGGCAAAATCCGGATCGTCGGGGACGTTGATCGGCGAATGGGTGAACAGCAGGCCGCCGCTCGCCATGATCTCCATGCCGCGGGGTTGGCTGATGGTTTCCAGGCCGTTGTGCAGATTGACGATGGAACTGCGGTACACATCGGCCAGATCGGTGCGCCAGTTCAGCATGCCGCGGTAGAGGGCGCGGTATTTCGGCCAGGTCAGCCAGGTCTGGGGGCCGAACAGTTCCAGTCCACCGAAAGGGACGGCCGCATCGACGATGCGTTCGCGGTCCGGCAGACGGGGCAGGTCGAGATCGAAACGGCGCAGATTGGGATTTTTGCCGACAATGGAGCGGAATTCCTCGATGTTCATGGTCAGCCCGAAGTGCTGATTGATCTTGTCGAGAATCAGCTGATGCAGCCCGGCCGGCGACAGGCGGGCATCGGCCCGCTTTTCGCGGACCATGTAGTACTCCAGTTCGCCGAAGGTCAGGTGCCGATCCCCGAGGCTGAGGAAGGGTTGGTTGTCCATGTGTGGCACGAGCGGCGGCATGTAACCGCAGAAACTGCTGTTGCGCCGGAAGGCCACCCCGGGGGCGGGGTAGAAGAAGTCGGGGTCGACACCGTAGTACAGAACGCCCCACAAGGAGTCGGGATAGTTCGCCGGGTCGAGGTTGCATTTGTCGGCAGCCCCGTAGGTGTAAATGATGTCGCTGCCACCGAAATGCGGGTCGTTGGCCAGCAGGTCGCCATCGCCGGCGCCGCCGCGCGGATCCTGGACCCAGCAGATATGCCGCACCGACTGGGGAATGGCGCCCTGCGCCTGGTTGCGCGACTGGTTGAACTCGAAGATCACGTCCGGGTTGTAGCGCGCCACGGCCTGGGCATGCTCTTCCGGCGTGCGCAGGCCGCCGACGAAAGTGGCATCGACGCCCAGTTGGTTGGCGGCCTTGACGATCGAGTAAGCTGTCGTGCTGTAGTAAGCCTCGCGGTCAGGAACGAGCAGCAGCAGGCGTTGACAGCGGTTCAACGGAGCGTCCTGTCAGTCGTGGCAGGGCCGACGGTGCAGCTTGTTGACATGACTGCGCAGCAAGATTCTTCCCAGACCATTCAATGTCGTTCCATATTGTTTGATATACCCCGCGATCAGTTCGCCTTGCTCCGCGGTGTGTGCGAAGCGCAGCCGCTGCCTGGCCGGCCGCCGGTGTTCCGCCGGATGAGTGTGGAAACCCGCGTTCTCCAGTGCCGCGAAGTCGAAACTGAAATCGTCAGCCAGTATTTCATCTACGGCCAGCAAGGCGGATTTCTTTAGCAGGCTGTAGCGCTCGAGTTCGGCGAGGTAGTCGAATTCCAGCGGGCTCGGTGCCGCGCTCTGCGCGAGCAGCTGGCGCGCGGATTCGAACAGGATGCGGTGCAGGGCGCGCTGGGTGTGGAAAAAGCCTTGCGCCCGGTACTTGAACAGTTCGTTGCTGCCTAGCTCGCCGGCCATGTAGCGGTCGATGGTACCCGGGGTGGCGATAAAGGCCTCCAGCTCCGCACGATCCATCCACAAGCTGTTATGGGTTTCGTCGCGGAATCCCGCGTAGAGCGCCGTCAGTTCCGGGTCGCCTGCGCGGCGGGCGGCGTGGACGGTGGCGATCAGGGTCGATGCCTTGATGCCCTTGAGTTCCATGAAGTTCAGCAATTCGCGGAAGGAGCCGCTGTTGTAGAACAGTTCCGCCGTCAGGTTGAGCTCGCGGCAATCCAGGTAGTCCTGGTAGGGCATGGTGCTGTTTTCGATGCAGATTTCCTCGATTTCCCAGAACGGTCGGGACTCGCCGAAAACCGGATAGCTGCCGAAACAACGCGGCAGCACCCGGAAACGCGTCTGCATGCCGAAACGCTGACGGGTTTCCCGGCTCGCCAGTTCGGAGCCCGGCAGCATCATCAACTGGTACATGCGCAGAAAGTTGATGCCGACATCCATCATCGTGAACACGCTGCGGTAGTGCGCGGCCAGTGTGTCCCCGGGCAGGCACAGGATGATTTCCGAATAGCTGTTGGCGCCCAGGGCCTCGGCCTGCTTGCCGACATCGACGATCTGCTCGACCGAGATGTTGCGCCGCTTGACCAGGTCCAGGACATGATCGTCGATCGACTGGATGGTGGCCGACAGGTTGATCGCCCCCTTGACGGTGGCTGCAGCCTGGAGAACCCGCTCCTTGCGGTTCTTGCCGGCCGAGACGTGGATGTGCCGGGGCCACTGCCGGGTTTCCTGGAGATGGGCCAGGGTCTGGCAGGTTTCCTGGTCCTCCTTGAACATGCCGAAATTGGAGTCGACGATGATCAGGTCGGGAACGCGGACCCGCTCGGCGATGTAGGCCAGGTCGTTGTCGATGCGTTCGCGCGCCGACCAGTTTATCTTGTTGTAATAGTCCTGGCCTTCGGTACAGAAGGTGCACTGGTAGGGGCAGCCCCGATTGGTCTGGATCATCGGGATCAGCACGTCGTCGAAGAACTTGTCGTTCAGTCCGCTGCAATAGGGCGAGGGAATGTCGGCCAGGTTTTTCAGCCGGGGTCCCAGGGGGCCGGCGACCAGCCGCCCCTCGGCATCGAGATAATGGACACCGGCCATCACATGGCCGGCTGCCTTCAATTGTCCGGCCGAGAGGCCGCTGTCGGCCAGGGCGTCGATCAGGGCGACGAGGGCATTTTCCCCTTCGAGCCAAACGTAGAAATCGATTTCCGGATGGCGCTGGAGAAAGCTCTCCTGTTCGCCGGCGGTCAGCGGATAATTCGGGCCACCGAAAACGGTCACCGTCGCCGGCGAGCGGCGCTTGATCGCTGCCGCGTAGCCGGCGGCCAGCTGTTCGTTCCACGAAAAGTTGGAAAAGCAGGCGATAGCCGGAATGCCCTGCTCCAGATAGGCGGCGAAGTCGTCCGGGTACTTGAAGACTTCGACAGCGAGCGGCAAGCGGGCGTTTTCACGGGCGTAGGCGGCAACCAGCGAGACGCCGAGCGGAAAGGTGTTGGAGGCAATGACCTGCCCGGTGTGGGTAAGGTCGGCGAAGCTGATCCTGAGCGGGGTGGCCGGCTGTTCCATGGTTTTTCCGAGAGGCTGGGTCATACGAACGGATCGGGCCGCGGCGACGGCACTTGCAGTTCGGCCGGTGTGGATTGGCCTTCATAGAGGCCGCGCAACTGGGCATTGATGTCGTAATAGGGGCAGGACGGGCAACTGGCTATGCTCAGCTGCCGGTAATGTTCGCGCCGTGCCGGCTGTTGCCAGAATTCCGCAAACGGTTGCCGGGCAATGTTGCCCATGACGTAGCGCTTGTCGCTGCGCGTGTAGCAGCAGGGATAGACGTCGCCATTGGCGGCGATATAGATCGAATGGTTGGAGTAGTGGCAGGCGACGTCGCGGCTGGGCTCGACGCTGACCACTTCGTCCTGGCGCCCGCTTTCGACATGCACGGTAAACCGCGGGCTGTTGAAGCGTGCCTGGACCTCGGCCAGCATTTCGGCATTGCGGTCGTTGGCATCGGACGGCTTGTCCTGCCGCTGGTGGCCCATGTCCGGGCGGAACGAAACGCTGTCGATGCCGAGGCCGGAGGCAAAGGCGGCGGCGGCCTCGATGTCGCTTTCGTTCCATGACGAGACGACGACGCTGGCGTTGAGCTTCATGCCTGAGCCGAGCCGGTGCCGGGCGGCGAGGATGGCGCGGACGTTGTCCTGGACGCGTTGATAGGCGCTGTGCTGGTCCAGTACGCGCGGCTGGTTGACGGCGACATAGGCGGCTTCGCTGCCGGCGTTCATGCTCCAGCGTATCCAGGCACAGGCGGCGAGTTCCTCGATCAGCGCGGCGTTGAGCTTCATCGCCAGGTTGGAGGTGACGCCGATGGCGAGTTTTCGCTCCCGGGCGCGGGCAACGGCCAGTTCGATCTGCGGGTAGACCAGCGGGTCGCCGACGGCGACGAAGGAAACGGCCTTGGTGCCAAGTTCCGCCAGTTCGTCGATCAAGGCCAGCAAGCGGGGCAGC
>DATGXM010000104.1:0-10969 GCA_035298985.1 Azonexus sp.
CTTGACTACTTCAAGAAACTCAACGACACCTACGGCCATGCCGCCGGCGATGCCGTGCTGCGGGTTTTTGCCGAACGGGTGCGCGAAACCCTGCGCCAGTCCGATCTGGTCTGCCGCTACGGCGGCGAGGAATTCGCCTTCCTGTTCCCGGAGATTACGCCGGCCGAAACCGCGATTCTGGCCGAGCGCCTGCGCGCCAGCGCTGCCGATAACGAGGTTGCACTGCCCGATGGCCGGCGGGTGATGGCAACGGTCAGCATCGGTCTGGCCGACGCCAGCGAATGCCCGATAGAAATCGCCCTGAAGCATGCCGACGAGGCCTTGTACGAGGCCAAACGGCTCGGGCGCAACCGGGTGGTGATCGGCGGTGGGGCGCAGGTCATCCCGCTGATACAAGAAAATCGCTGATCGGCTCCGGCGGCCAGTTAAAATTCCGGGCTGATTTTTTCGAGAAGTACTCATGCGTCGACCGCTGGCTGCGCTCATTTCCTTCGCTCAACGCCTTGCCGCAGGGCAGGTCGTGCTTTCCATCGAGAGCGTGCTGCTGCTCGCCAGCCTGTTCTTCGCGCTGTTCTGCAACAGCCTGTTCCTGTCCGGCATGTTGGCCGGCTACGACATGGCCAGGCCGGGCAGCTGGCTGCTCGGTGGCTCCCTGCTCGTCGTGCTGGTCGCCGTGCATTTCGTGCTGCTCGGCCTGGTCGCCACGCGGTGGACGACCAAGCCGCTGCTCGCCGTGCTGTTCGTGGCCACCGCCTTCGCCGTGCATTTCATGACCCGCTACAAGGTCTATCTCGACACCGCCATGCTGCGCAACGTGCTGGCGACCGATGTGCGCGAGGCGCGCGACCTGATGACCTGGTCGCTGATTCCGCAACTGCTGCTGTTCGCCGGCATTCCGCTCTGGGTGTTGAGTCGCTTGCGCCTGCAGCCGCGCACCGTCGGCCGCGCCCTGTTGGTGCGCGTCGGCTCGCTGCTGCTCTCCCTGCTGCTGGCGGGCGGCGCTATCTTCGCCAATTTCCAGGATCTCGCTTCGCTGATGCGCAACAACCGCGAACTGCGCTTCCTGGTCACCCCGGCCAACTACCTCTATTCGCTGACCCAGGTGGCGCGCAACCAGGCCAAGGAGACCGACAAGGTGCGCGAACCGGTCGGCGCCGATGCCGTGCCGGGTGCCAGCTGGGGCGGGCGCCAGAAGCCGGTGGTGATGGTCATGGTCCTCGGCGAGACGGCGCGCGCCGCCAACTGGGGGCTGTCCGGCTACGCCCGGCAGACGACACCGGAGCTGGCGGCCGAGGCGGGGATCATCAATTTCGCCGACGTGACCAGTTGCGGGACCGATACCGAAACATCGCTACCGTGCATCTTCTCGCCCTGGGGACGGCGCGACTACCAGGAAACGCGCATCCGCAGCAGCGAATCGGTACTCGATGTCGTCGCCCGGGCCGGCTTCCGGGTGGTCTGGGTCGACAACCAGTCAGGCTGCAAGGGCGTGTGCAACGGCGTCGAATCGACGCGGCCCGATCCGGCCAAGTCGCCCGCCCTGTGCGCCGGCGGCGATTGCCAGGACGGCGCGCTGGTCGAGTCGCTCAAGCAGCTGGTCAGCGACACGCCGGGCAACCTGCTGATCGTCCTGCACCAGATGGGCAACCATGGCCCGGCCTACTTCAAGCGCTATCCCGACGACTTCAAGCATTTCACGCCGGCCTGCGAAGACCCCGACCTGCCCAAGTGCAGCGGCGACAGCATCGTCAACGCCTACGACAACGCGATCCGCTACACCGACCACGTCGTTGCTTCGCTGGTCCGCACGCTGCGCGACCATGCCGACCACGACTCGGCGCTGCTCTATGTTTCCGACCACGGCGAATCGCTGGGCGAGAAGGGCCTCTTCCTGCACGGCGTGCCGTACAAGATCGCGCCCGACGTGCAGACCAAGGTGCCGATGGTGATGTGGTTCTCGCCAGGCTTCCCGGCCAGCTTGGCGCTCGACGGCAGCTGTATCGGCAAGGTCGCCGAGACACCGCTCAGCCACGACAATATCTTCCACACCCTGCTCGGATTGCTCGATGTTAAGACCGCGGTTTACGCCAGGGAAATGGATTTTTCGGCCAAGTGCCGGAAGCAGTAGGCGCCTCCGGTGTCATTCCCGCGTAGGCGGGAATACAGAAATGCCCTAAAGGCCGTGCCTGCTACTCTGGATCCCCGTCTACGCGGGGATGACAGTATGAGGCTTAGAGCAGCACGCAGGCCCAGATCACCGCCGCATTGAGCAGCGACAGCAGCACCGCGGCGCTGCCCATGTCCTTGGCCCGCTTGGCTAGTTCGTGTTTCTCCGGCGAGGCCTTGTCTACGACGGCCTCGACGGCCGAATTCAGGATTTCGACGATCAGGACGACGATGATGCTGCCCGCCAGCAGCGCCCGCTCGATGCCGGTGTGGCCGAGGTAGAAGGCAAGTGGGAAGGCCACGGCGGCGAGCAGGACTTCCTCGCGGAAGGCCGCTTCGTTTTGCCAGGCCGCTTGCAGTCCATCCTTTGAATAGCCGAGCGCATTGATCAGCCGGGTCAGGCCTTGCTTGCCCTTGAATTCCTGGAAATCGTTCATTGTGCGCTTTTCTCGGCAGGTTTCGCTTTTTGGCTTTTTTTGCCGGTTGAGCGAAGTTGCATGTGGTTATGGTTGTCGCGACGCAATTCGAAAAGCTCGCTGGCGATGACCAGATCGCCGAGTTTGGCATAGCCGTAGTTGCGTTGGTCGAAGGCCGGCCAGTTCTTGTTGATATGCGAGCCGACTCCGCCCAGACCGGCCCAACCTTCCTCATCGGAAATTGCCGCAACGGCGTTCCGCAGGTGGGTGACCAAGCGGGTGTCGCCGCGTAGTTCGCTCGCAGTTTTGCGTTGAGGCATGGCCGGTGCCGCGGCATGGCTGACCTCGGTCGATGCAGGTTGTCCCAGGCTTTCGAGAAACAGGAATTTGGTGCAAGCATTAACAAATGCCGGAGGCGTTTTCTTCTCGCCGAAACCGAATACCTTCAGGCCGTTGGCGCGTAGTCGCATGGCGAGCGGCGTAAAGTCGGAGTCGCTTGAGGCAATCCCGAAAGCAGACAGCTTTTGCCCGTGCAGCAGGTCCATGGCGTCGATGATGATGGCGCTGTCGGTGGCGTTCTTGCCTTTCGTGTAGGCGAATTGCTGAACCGGCTGAATGGCGTGGTCGTGCAGGATATCCGCCCAGCCATTCAAGGCCGGGCTTTTCCAGTCGCCGTAGGCACGACGGATATTGATCACGCCGTATTTCGACAATTCGTCGAGGATGACAGTGAGCTTGCTGGCCGGACAGTTGTCTGCATCGATGAGCAGGGCAATTCCGTTCTGTTCCATATTCCTTCAGCTTTTTTCCAGTAGCGGTTTGAGGAAGCGGCCAGTATGGCTGGTTTTGTGTTTCGCGACGATTTCAGGCGGCCCGGAAACCAGGATGCGGCCGCCGCCGCCGCCGCCCTCGGGGCCGAGGTCGACGATCCAGTCGGCGGTCTTGATCACGTCGAGATTGTGCTCGATGACGACGATGGTGTTGCCGTTGGCGGCCAGACGCTGGAGCACGCTGAGGAGCATTTCAATGTCCTGGAAATGCAGGCCGGTGGTCGGTTCGTCGAGGATGTACAGGGTGCGGCCGGTGTCGCGCTTGGACAGCTCCAGCGCCAGCTTGACGCGCTGCGCCTCGCCGCCGGACAGCGTGGTCGCGCTCTGGCCCAGCGTGATGTAGCTGAGGCCGACATCGACCAGGGTCTGCAGCTTGCGGGCCACTACCGGCACCGGGTCGAAGAATTCGCGTGCCTGTTCGACGGTCATGCCGAGCACGTCGTGGATGGTCTTGCCCTTGTACTGCACTTCCAGCGTTTCGCGGTTGTAGCGCTTGCCGTGGCAGACGTCGCAGGGGACGTAGATGTCGGGCAGGAAGTGCATTTCGACCTTGATCATGCCGTCGCCCTGGCAGGCCTCGCAGCGGCCGCCCTTGACGTTGAAGCTGAAGCGGCCCGGGCCGTAGCCGCGCACGCGCGATTCGGGTACCTGGGCGAACAGTTCGCGGATGGGTGTCAGCAGGCCGGTGTAGGTCGCCGGGTTGGAGCGCGGCGTGCGGCCGATGGGTGCCTGGTCGACGTTGATCACCTTGTCGAACAGGTCGAGGCCGGTGATTTCCTTGTGCGGGGCCGGTTCGGTGCTGGAGCCGTAGAGGTGCTTGGCGGCCGCGGCGTACAGCGTGTCGTTGATCAGCGTGGACTTGCCGGAGCCGGAAACGCCGGTGATGCAGGTGAACAGGCCGCCGGGGATTTCCAGCGTGACGTCCTTGAGGTTGTTGCCGTAGGCGCCAATGACCTTGAGTTGCTTATCGGGGTCGGGCTGGCGGCGTTTCTTGGGGGGCAGGATGGCCTTGCGCCCGGCCAGGTAGTCGCCGGTCATCGACGCCGGGTTGGCGGCAACCTGGGCCGGTGTGCCCTCGGCAACGATGTAGCCGCCATGCACGCCGGCGCCGGGGCCGATGTCGATCACGTAGTCGGCGTTGCGGATGGCGTCCTCGTCATGCTCGACGACGAGGACGGTGTTGCCCATGTCGCGCAGGTTCTTCAGCGTTTCGAGCAGGCGGTCGTTGTCGCGCTGGTGCAGGCCGATGGATGGCTCGTCGAGCACGTACATGACGCCGGTCAGCCCCGAGCCGATCTGCGACGCCAGCCGGATGCGCTGCGCCTCGCCGCCGGACAGCGTTTCCGCCGAACGTTCCAGGCACAGGTAGTCGAGGCCGACGTTGATCAGGAAGGACAGGCGGGCAGTGATTTCCTTGAGGATCTTCTCCGCCACCTGCGCCTTGGCGCCGGTCAGCGTCAGGCAGTTGAAGTAATTGCGCGCCTCGCCGAGCGGCAGGCGGCTGATTTCGTGCAACGTCAATGCACCCAAACCCGTGCCGACGCGAACATGGCGTGCCTCGATGCGCAGGCGGGTGCCGCTGCAGCTAGGGCAGGCCGAATTGCTGACGTACTTCGACAGTTCCTCGCGCACCGCATTCGAGTCGCTGCTGCGATAGCGCCGTTCGAGGTTGGGAATGATCCCCTCGAAGGTGTGCGTGCGGTCGAAACGGGTGCCCTTTTCGTTCAGGTAGCGGATGGCGATGGCCTGGCTGCCCGAACCGTAGAGAATGACCTGGCGCACCTTCTCGGGCAGGTCCTGCCACGGCGTATCGACCGAGAAATCGTAGTGGGCGGCCAGCGATTCGATGATCTGGAAATAGAACTGGTTCTTCCTGTCCCAGCCGCGAATGGCGCCGGTGGCCAGCGAGGCGGCCGGGTTGGTGACGACGCGCTTGGGGTCGAAGAACTGGATGACACCCAGGCCATCGCACTTCGGGCAGGCGCCCATCGGGTTGTTGAACGAGAACAGGCGCGGCTCCAGCTCCTGCAAGGAATACGAGCAGACCGGACAGGCGAACTTGGCCGAGAACAGGTGCTCGACGTTGCTGTCCATCTCCAGCGCAATGGCCCGCCCTTCGGCGTGGCGCAGCGCCGTTTCGAAAGATTCGGCCAGGCGCTGGCGCATGTCGTCGCGCACCTTCAGGCGGTCGACGACGACATCGACGTTGTGCTTTTGCGTCTTGTTGAGCTTGGGCACGCCGTCGATTTCATAGACGGTGCCATCGACCCGGACGCGGGCGAAACCCTGGGCGCGCAATTCGGCGAACAGGTCGAGCTGCTCGCCCTTGCGGTTGGCCACCACCGGGGCGAGGATCATCAGCCGGGTCTCGGCCGGCAGGGCGAGCACGCTGTCGACCATCTGCGACACGGTCTGCGCTTCCAGCGGCTGGTTGTGGTCCGGGCAATACGGCGTGCCGGCGCGGGCATAGAGCAGGCGCAGGTAATCGTGGATTTCGGTGACCGTGCCGACGGTCGAGCGCGGGTTGTGCGAAGTCGCCTTCTGCTCGATGGAAATGGCCGGACTCAAGCCCTCGATCAGGTCGACATCGGGCTTTTCCATCAGCTGCAGGAATTGCCGGGCGTAGGCCGACAGCGATTCGACGTAGCGGCGCTGGCCCTCGGCGTACAGCGTGTCGAAGGCGAGCGAGGACTTGCCGGAGCCGGACAGCCCGGTGATGACGATGAGCTGGTCGCGCGGCAGGTCGAGGTTGATGTTCTTTAAATTGTGGGTGCGCGCACCACGGATGCGGATGGTTTCCATCGCTGTTCGGGAACGGTTGGGGGAGAGGAATGAACTATACGCAAAACCCTAGCAATATGCACGAACAGCTGTTGTTATATACAGTTATTGGCGTGGGGTGCTGAGCTGCTGCCCGCTTTCTGGTTTCATTTAATCGGCATAAATAATGAGCTTCCGTTTATGTCAAAGTGATAAAATTTCCGCCTCGGTCGCCAGTGGGCGGTCATTTCGCCAATGAAACGGGATTCCACTCATGAAATTTTTCTCTCCTTTTGCCCAAACCCTCTCTGCCGCCGCCGTGACGGCCATGTTCCTCGCCGCGTGCAGCAATACCGGCGGCAGCACCGCCGTTTCCGCCACCAATGCCGAAGGGCTGATGACTGCCGGCAAGGCGGCCGTCCAGGCCGCTACCCTGAGCGACGCCGAGGTCATGCAGCTGTCCGAGAAGTCCTGTGCCGAGCTCGACGGCCAATCGAAGATCGCCGCACCGAAAAGCAAGTACGCCCTGCGCCTGGCCAGGATCGTCAAGGCCATGCCCAAGGCGGTCGAGGGGGTGAATATCAACTACAAGGTCTACGAGACCAAGGACGTCAACGCCTGGGCCATGAACAACGGCTGCGTGCGCGTCTATTCCGGCCTGATGGACCTGATGAACGACGACGAAGTGCGCGGCGTGGTCGGCCATGAAATCGGCCACGTCGCCCTCGGCCACTCCAAGAAATCCATACAGGTCGCCTACGCCGCCGGCGCCGCCCGTCAGCTGGCCGCAGCGTCGGGCAATTCCGCCGTCGCCGCGCTGAGTTCCTCCGACATCGGCGCCATCGCCGAAAAGCTGGTCAATGCCCAGTTCTCGCAGGCCCAGGAAAGCGACGCCGATGACTACTCCTTCGACCTGCTGACCGCCGCCAAGCTGAAGCGCGAGGGCCTGATCACCGCTTTCGAAAAGCTCGCCAAGCTGGGCGACAGCAACAGCATGCTCAGCTCGCACCCGTCGTCCTCCGGCCGCGCCCAGCACATCCGCGACCGCATCGCCGCGAAGAAGTAACACCCCCAAGCCATCCGGACCCGATGGCTTCTTGCCCGGTAGCTAATGCTGCCGGGCATTTTTTTGTCCTGAAATGGGGTGAGTGCGGTTGAAGTGGGGGCTAACGACCCTAAGCGGTCAGTCGAGACTTCAAAAGCAGACAATCAGGAATGTCACGCTCACCTGCAGGCAGCAACGACTGAACGACTCTGTTCGACACGTGGCTGTCCTTTGAGCTTTGAAAAAGCGGACCTTCAATGGCGAAATATTGGGCACCTAGACTGCGATACTGGCCAGACCTTTAGCTAAAACTCTTTACGCTCCTCAATCGCGTATGAGCAGTCCTCTGGGTGTCGCTCGATAACGGCACTCCAGTCCACCTCTGGAAATACATTCCGTATGTCGCAGTCTTTGTCTTCCAATCTTGTAATGATTTTTGGGTATCGAAGTTTGTAAAGCTCGATAGTGGATTCATACTTTCGCCTCACATCTTCCGGCAAGGTATGGGACTTTGCATTTCGGCACAAATCAGCCAAATGCAATAGTTCCGGTCCACCATTCCAATCTAATTCAGTCTGCTCAATCCAAGACTTAATCTCGCGTTCGGGCAAACTGCTGGCGCGTATTCCCTCAAGCTCGTCTAGTGCCTGCGTGACGTATACAAAGCTGTAGCTTTCGTTGAATGGGACATGGTGGAAAATATTGCAGTAGGACATCAATCGGTTATCCATGAAAAGGCCAATGGCTTTGATGTCCTTCTCAGCTTCGTGGGCGGTGATCAGCGAAGTGCCATAGAAGCATGGAACTTCATTTAGCTGATAGTGACGGAAGTTGCCGTAGGTGATGACTGCCCGATAGAAGATTCCTCGATTCGTAAGGCGATGTAATAGGTCTCGAACGAATTCACACTGGAACATCAATAAATAGCTGATGTCCTCAGGAGTATCACCTCCATCCGCGTTATAGACCAAAATGGTGTCCGAAAAGATTACGCAACGAAATGCGCTGTGGTTGTGAGCATTAAGGCTGGCGATGACCTCGTATAGGTCATCAATTCGCTCCGGGCTATTGGATACGAGGTCTGAAAACCCCAAGATATCGATGTACAAGAGGAAGCGGTTATTCGTCATAAGGTTTCCAACAATTATCAGTTCGTCGAGACGTTGGAGATGTTTCTAATACATTGGGGCAATTGAATAGCCTGCACTTCCTATGACATTTCGTTTGCTCTCCCCGTCACTCAAGAATCATAGGGCAGACCTAATGTCCGATGTGAGGTGAATTCTTTATAGACCGCTTCTGGCCGGGTCGAGGCAGTGAACGAGGCTCCGGTTGGTCCGGACAGGCGCTGCTTACCGGCAGCGTTGCCCCGATAGGGGAATGGAACAAGGGCAGGCCGGCATCGCCGGTCTGCCCTTTGCCTTTGGGCGCTCGTCGCCGTTCACCTTGTCCTGGCGAGGGCTGGTACGGTCAGATGCGGAAGGCTGCGACTGCCTGGTGGCTTTCGGCGGCCAGTTTCTGCAGGCGGCTGGCGGTTTCGGCCACCGAACGCACGGCGATGCTGTTTTCCTCCGAGCGTTGCGCGATGTTTTCGACATTGGCCGCAATTTCGTTGCTCGCCGTGCCCTGTTCGCTCAGCGCATTCGAGATGTCGTTCACCGTCTGCATGACCTGGCGGGCGCCGTCGTTGATGCTGAGCATCGAGTGGCTGGACTTGCGGGCCAGGTTCACGCCATCCTCGACGCGGGTTACGCTTTCGGCCATGGTGGTAACGGCCTGGTGGGCATTGTCCTGGACGGCGGCGACCATTTCCGAAATTTCCGTCGTCGCCTTGGCGGTCCGCTCGGCGAGTTTGCGCACCTCGTCGGCGACCACGGCGAAGCCGCGCCCCGCCTCGCCGGCACGGGCCGCCTCGATGGCGGCATTAAGGGCGAGCAGGTTGGTCTGGTCGGCGACATCCTTGATCACGCTGACGATGCCGCTGATCCGCTGCGAGCTTTCGCCCATTTCACGGATTGTGGTCGAGGCCTGGTGCACGGTGGCCGAGATGCGCTGCATTTCGGCGACGGTGTGCTCGATGGCCTGGTTGCCGGCGTCCGACAGTTCGCCGGTTTGCGTGGTGATGGCGTGGGCCTGGCGGGCGCTGTCCGAAACGTGGTTGATGGAAACCGTCATTTCCTCGACCGCCGCCGCCATCGACGAGGCCGCCTCGGACTGCAGCGCCGTGGCGCTGGCCACCTGCTGCGAGGCGGCCGCCATTTCCTGCGCCGAATTGGCAACGCCTTCGGCATTCCGGTGCAGTTCGCCGAGCATGCGGCGCAAGTTCGCCTGCATTTTGTGGGTGGCCGCCATCAGGCTGTGCGTATCGTTGCTGCGGACCGGAATGGATGCCGTCAGGTCGCCTTCGGCGATGCGCTCGATCACCGCCTGGGCGGCGGCCGGTTCGCCGCCCAGCGGCCCGGTGACCGACCGGATCACCCACAGCGCGAGGCCGATGGCCACGGCGAGCGACGCCCCGACGATGGCTATGGTCAGGTTGCGCGCATTGCCGTAGTGCTCGTGGGCGTCGACCACGGCGCGGCCGACCTGTTCATCCTGGTAGGCGTTGAAGTCCTTGAGCGCCGTCTGGTACTGGAGCAGGACCGGACGCAATTCGCCGTTCAGGTAACGTCGCGCTTCCTCGGCCGCCCCCGCTTCGATGGTGGCCATCAGCTTTTCCTGGCCCTCGATGTAGCGGCCGCGCTGGGCCTTGGCCCGTTCGAGGATTTCGCGGGCGCGTGGATCGCTGACCAGCGGCCACAGCTTTTCGATGTCCTTCATGATCGAGGCCCGGTTGTCGAGCACCGCCTGTTTCTGCTGGGTGAGATCGTCGCGGTTCTCGGCGAGCATCATGTTGCGCAGCGCAATGGCGATCTGGTTGGTTTTGCTGATGATGCTGTTGCTCAGACTCACCATCTCGACCTGGGTCTCTATGGCCTGCGTGTTGGCGTCGAGCATGGCCAGGCGGGAAATGCCGATGCCGGCAACGGTCAGGATCAGGGCGATGATGACGCTGAAGCCAATGCCGAGGCGGCTGGCGACGGTGAGGTTAGGCATGGAGGTTTTCCGGTGGCGTGAGTTGTGGATGGTGTGCCGGCGGCGACGGGCGCCAACGGCACGGCTGTTGTTTTGGCCGGTACTACGCCGTTTGACGCAGACGGGCTATCCCTTTTGGCATATCCGGCGGACATTATAGACAGGGTTGGGCCTTGTTGTTGATAGATATCAAATAACTAGGCTTTTTGACAGAAAATGGATTTCTGCCGTTTCTACGGTCTGTCGCGAGCGTTTAGTCGCCCAGTCCGTACTTGCGGATCTTGTCGTGCAGCGTCGTCTTGGCGATGGACAGGGCTTCGGCGGTGCGCGCCAGGCTGCCGTAGCGGCGCAGGGCGTCGGCGATCAGGGCTCGTTCGAACGCCTCGACGGTGGCCGCCAGCGGGCGGGGCGCATCGCCGGCCGGCTGGCCGAAGGGAGGCGAGCCGGCTTCGATGCCGAGCACGCAGCGATCGGCGACGTTACGTAATTCGCGCACGTTGCCCGGCCAGTGGTAGCCGACCAGTTGCTGCATGCGGCCGGCCGAAGTCGCCGGCACCGCGCGCTCGTGGCGGGCGGCAGCTTGCAACAGGAAGTGTTCGAAGAGCAGCGGGATGTCCTCGCGCCGTTCGCGCAGCGGGGGCAGAGGCAGGTTGGCGACCGACAGGCGGTAGTAGAGG
>DATGXM010000105.1:0-3384 GCA_035298985.1 Azonexus sp.
CAATTGATCGTCCGCCTCGACGCCATGACGGCGCAAGGCCGCAAGCTGTTCGACGCCGGCCGGCACGAGGAAGCCAACAAGCAGATGGCCGCCGCCTACAAGCTCGCCGTCGAGGAGATTTCACGACTGCGCGATGGCCAGGAAGTGGTCATGCGCCTGCAGTTCAATTCGCCGCGCGAAGAGTTCGATTACGAACAGAAGCGTTATTACTCGAATGAAATCCTGGTCGGCATGCTGCTGCGCGAAGAGCGGGCGACCGGCGACGCCCGGAAGCAGGTCGACGCCTACGTCGACGCCGCCGGCAAGGTGAAATCGGAAGCGTTGGCGAAAGCCACCGCCAGCGACTACCCCGCTGCCGTCAAGGAAATGGAAAAGGCCAATCAGCAGTTGAACCGGGCCCTGCAAATGATGGGCGTTCCGGTGTTCTGAATTGCCGGCGGGCAGGCCAGAGCCCACCGGCGCAGAATCAAAGCCTTACTTCTGGCCGGGACGCAGATGGGCCACGCCACCGAAGCTGCCGACCCACAGATCGCCCTTGGCGGTTGAACCCATGGCGAAGACGTTGTTGGCGAACAGGCCGTCAGCCGTCGTCATCGCCTTGGCAAACTTCCCGGTTTCCGGCACGTAGGATGTCAAGCCATTGTTGGTGCCGATCCACAGCTTGCCGTTGACATCGGTGTGCAGCATGAAGATGTGGTTGCCGGGCAGACCTTCGGTCGTCGTGTAATTGGTCCACCGCTTGCCGTCGAAACGGGCCAGGCCGCCGCCCCAGGTTCCGGCCCAGACGGTGCCCTGCTTATCGACTTCCAGCGACACGACGTAGTTCGGGTTGTAGGCCACATCGACGCCTTGCAGGCCCATTTCCTGTTTCTGCTTGGCGTGGTGCGACGACTGCTTGCCCGGATCGTTCTTGAAGGCAATCGCGTCCTTGACCTTGGCGTAAGGTGCGCCGAGGCCCTTGGCGTGGTTCCAGTTTTCCCACTTGTTGTTGGCGAAACGGGCCATACCGCCTTCGGTGGCCAGCCAGATATCGCCGTTCTTGCCTTCGGCCAGGCCGTAGATCCAGTCGTTCGGGACGCCGCCCTTGGTATTTTCGACGGTGTACAGATCCCACTTGCTGCGATCATCCAGATTGCCGCCCCGGATGCGGTTGACGCCCGACCAGGTGGCGATCCAGATATCGCCGTTCGTGGCGGTGATCACGTCATAGACGAAGGCGTCGCCCAGGCCGTCCGGAATGTTGTAGTTCTTCCACTGGCCGGTTTTCTCGTCGAGCAGGGACAGGCCGCCGCCGTAGGTACCGACCGCCAGCATGCCTTTCAGCCGGCCGACATAGAACATGCCGTTCGACAGCAGGCCATTGCGGGCGTCGAAGAGCTTGAAGCTGTCGTCCTTGGTGTCGTAGCGGACGACGCCGCCCGAGGTACCGACCCAGACCACGCTGCCTTCCAGGTAGATCGACTTGACGTTCTTGTTGCCGACGCGGAAATGGGTGAATTTGGCGGCGGGGTCGACCGTCACTTTGCCTTCGCGTTCCTGCGGCGCGATGGGCGGATGCTGGGCCGCACCGTTCATCGGCGGATGCACGGGTGCGGCGGGCGTCGCCGGGCCAGCTGCGGCCAGACCGGCCTGGACGAGGATGGCGATGCCGGCGGCGACCGGGCCGAGCTTTCTCAGCGCTGGGTAGATAGTCATTACTTGCCTTTCTGCTGCATGATCATTGCGGGGCGACGCGCACCACGCCACGTTTCGTACCGGCCCAGATATCGCCGTTGGGCGCGACCGTCACGGCATAGACGTTGGTATCGAAGAGGCCGTCGGCCTTGCCCAGGTTTTTCCAGGTCTTGCCGTCGTAGCGCGACAGGCCCTTGTCGGTCCCGAACCAGAACACGCCCTTCTCGTCCTGCGCCATGGAATAGACGATATTGCCGGCCAGGCCGTCCTGGGTGGTCAGGTTGGTCCACCGCTTGCCGTCGTAACGCGAAACGCCGCCGCCCCAGGTACCGGCCCAGATCACACCGTCCGGCGCGGCATGGATGGAGAAGGTGTAGTTCGGGTTATACGAGGCGATGCCTTCGACCTGCGTGGTCAGGTCGTGCCGCGAACGGGTGCCGAGACCGGTATTGGCGCTGGCCTGCAGGTTATTGACGTTATCGGCGCCCAGACCATCCTTGTGCGTCCAGGAACGCCAGCGCTTGCCGTCGTACATCGACACGCCGCCTTCGGTGCCAAACCAGACGCGCCCGTCCTTATCGACGGACAGGCCATAGACCCACTCGTTGATCAGCTCCTTGACGTAGGTCTTGAACTTGCCGGTCTTGACGTTGAAATGATTGACGCCGGCCCAGGTGCCGATCCACAGGTTACCCGCCTTGTCGTTGGCGAAGGAGTAGATCCAGTAGTCGGCCAGCCCGTGCATCGGGAAATAGGTTTTCCACTTGCCGTCCTTGTAGCGCGAGGCGCCGCCGGCGTTGGTGCCGAACCACTTGTAACCCTCGGTATCGATACCGACGGCAAAGACGTATTCGTTGGCCAAGCCCTGCTGGCGGGTGAAGGTGTTGCGCGGCTTGCTCGTCTTCAGGTCGATTTCATGCACGCCGACCGAGGTGCCCACCCACAGGGTGTTGCTCCCATTTTCGACCGTCAGCGCCCGGACATAAACGTTGTCGCCGACCTCGAAGGAATCGACCACCCGCACGCCCGTCTTTTCAGCGGCCAGCGCCGGCTGGAAGGCCCCGTGTACCAGAACGGCGGCAGCGCACAACAGTGTTTTTATTTTCATCGTAAAGTTCTCACGTAAGCCAGTACATCAAGGATCTGTGCATCCTGCAGTATGCCGAAGAATGGCGGCATGGTTTTCTTGCCCGATTTTACCGACTGCATCAGGACCATGTCGGGCTGATCGAGCCGCTCGCCCATGCGGAATTTCGGGGCATCCGGCATGACGCCCTCGCCCCGCCCGCCATGACAAGCCGCACAATGCATCTGGTAGAGTTGCTGCCCCTGGACAAAGTTGGCGGCCGACGCGGTCCCGGCGGCTCCCGCTGCCAGCACTGCGGCCAGCATCATTCGCATCGTTTTTCTCATTGTCGCCTCCTGATGGTTTGCCGCCGGCTAGATCCGCCGCTGCTTTTTCTTGCCCTTGCCGGGGTCCAGATTCCTGATTCGATTCGCCTGGGCCTGGTATTGCTCGGCCAGGGCGCGATCGACCGGCAGGCCAAAGGCGTTGCCGCTGCTATAAGCCGCGGCCAGCGCATCGATCGCCGGCAGATAATCGTTCTCGGCGGCGCGCTTGACCCAGCGCAGCGACTCCGGCGTATTGCGGTCCACTTCCGTGAAGCCGAGTTCGCCCTTGAGGTAGCCCTGGGCGATGGCGTTGATGGC
>DATGXM010000106.1:0-4081 GCA_035298985.1 Azonexus sp.
ATCCGATCGCCGGCAAGCCGCTGGCGCAGCACGTCATCGATACCGCCCGCCAGCTGGCGCCGGAAAAACTGATCGTCGTCTACGGCCACGGCGGCGACGTCGTCCGCGCCACGCTGGCCGCCGACGATCTGGCCTGGGCCGAGCAGGCGCAGCAACTGGGCACCGGCCATGCCGTGGCGCAGGCCATCCCGGAACTGGGCAGCGCGGCACAGACCCTGGTCCTCTACGGCGACGTGCCGCTGACTACCGTGGCCACCCTCAAGCGCCTGCTGCAGGCCGGCAAGGACGGACTGTCGGTGCTTACCGTCGATCTCGCCAACCCGACCGGCTATGGCCGGATCGTCCGCGATGCTGGCGGCAACATGGTCAGCATTGTCGAGGAAAAGGACGCTACCGCCGAGCAGAAGGCGATCCGCGAGGTCAATACCGGCATCATGGCCATCCCGACCGCCCGCCTGGCCGACTGGCTGGGCAAACTCAAGAACGACAATGCTCAGGGCGAGTACTACCTGACCGACATCGTCGCCCTGGCCGTGGCCGAGGGCCTGCCGGTGCGCACCGCGCAGCCGGAAGGCGAATGGGAAGTGCTGGGTGTAAACAGCAAGGTGCAGCTGGCTGAGCTGGAACGCCAGCACCAGCGCAACCTGGCCGACCAACTGCTGGTCGCCGGGGTGCGCCTGGCCGATCCGGCCCGCATCGACATCCGTGGGCAATTGAGCCATGGCCGCGATGTCGCCATCGACGTCGGCTGCGTCTTCGAAGGCAAGGTCGAACTGGCCGATGCCGTCGAAGTCGGCCCCTACTGTCTGCTGAAGAACGTCAAGGTCGGCGCCGGGACGCGCATTGCCGCCTTCTGCCATTTCGAGGATGCGGTGATCGGCCCGGACGGCGTGCTCGGGCCCTATGCCCGCCTGCGTCCGGGGACCGAACTGGGCCCCGAGGTGCATATCGGCAACTTCGTCGAGGTCAAGAAGAGCAGGATCGCCGCCCAGTCGAAAGCCAACCACCTGGCCTACATCGGCGATGCCACCGTGGGCAGCCGCGTCAACGTCGGCGCTGGCACCATCACCTGCAACTACGACGGCGCCAACAAGCACCTGACGGTGATCGAGGACGACGTCTTCATCGGCTCCGATACCCAACTGGTGGCGCCGGTGCGCGTCGGTCGCGGCGCCACGCTGGGCGCCGGCACGACGCTGACCAAGGACGCGCCGCCCGATGCGCTGACCGTGTCACGCGCCCGCCAGATGACCTTGCCGGGCTGGGCGCGGCCGCAGAAGGGGAAGAAATGATGGACTGGGGTTTCATGGCCTTCGCCGTCGCCGCGACGCTGTCGCTGGCGGCCGGCGGCGTGCTGCTGCTCGCGGGCTACATCGGCACCGTGCCGGCGGCCTTCAGTTTCGGTTTGAAGACCGGTCTGCCGGTTCTGCTGCTGCCGGTGATCGGTCCGGTGTGGTTCGCGTTGAACCGCGGTCCGGAATTCCGCCGGGCGGCCATCCAGCTGATCGCCGGGGTCGCCCTGGTCGCCGTGGCGACCGGCCTGATCCTCGGCTTGGGACCGCATTTCGCCGAAAAACTGGCGGCCGAGATGGTAGAGGCTGCCAAAAACCGCTGATTTTCATGCGTACAGGGAGAGCAAGATGTCCAGATACACAAGCGAAACCCTCCGTTCCGTTGCCCTCGTCGGCCATGGCGCTGCCGGCAAGACCAGCCTGACCGAAGCCCTGCTCTTCGCGACCGGCGCGATAACTGCCCGCGGCAGCGTCGACAAGGGCAATACCGTGGGCGATTCCGACCCGCAGGAAAAGGAAGCCGGACACTCCCTGAACTCGGCGGTCGTCAATTTCGGCTACGAAGGCACCCACGTCCATCTGATCGACACCCCGGGCTACCCGGATTTCGCCGGGCAGGCCATCGCCGCGCTGGCCGGGGTCGATACCGCGCTGATCGTCATCAACGCCCAGACCGGCGTCGAACTGATGACCGAACGCATGATGCGCCACGCGGCCGAGCGCAAGCTGTGCCGGATGATCGTCATCAACAAGATCGACGTCGACAATCTCGACCTGCCCGGCCTGGTCGCCGATATCCGCGAGCGCTTCGGCAAGCAGTGCATGCTGCTCGACCTGCCGGCGCACGGCGCGGCCGATGTCGTCGAGGTGCTCGAACACGATGCTGGCGATGCCGATTTCGCATCGGTGGCCGCCGCCCATCGCGCCCTGATCGACCAGATCGTCGAGGAGGACGAGGACCTGCTCGCCCAGTATCTCGAGGACGGCGCCGACCCGAGCGCCGCGGCGCTGCATGCGCCCTTCGAGAAGGCGCTGCGCGAAGGGCACCTGATTCCCATCCTGTTCACCTCGGCCAAGACCGGGGCCGGCATCAAGGAACTGCTGCACGTGCTGGCGACGCTGGCGCCGAATCCGGCCGAAGGCAACCCGCCGCCGTTCTATAGGGGTGAGCCGGGCGGCGCCAGCGAAGCCTTCCACGCCGAGCCGGACGCCGGCAAGCATGTGCTGGCCCACGTCTTCAAGGTGGTGGCCGACCCCTACATGGGCAAGATCGGCATCTTCCGCGTCCATCAGGGTACCGTAAAGAAGGACATGCAGTTGTTCGTCGGCGACGGCAAACGGCCGATCAAGGTCGCCCACCTGTACCAGTTGCAGGGCAAGGATACGGTCGAGGTCGACGAACTGCTGCCGGGCGACATCGGCGCCATCGCCAAGGTCGACGACATCGACTTCGACTGCGTGCTGCACGATTCGCACGACGAGGACCACATCCACCTGGCGCCGCTGGAGTTTCCCAAGCCGATGGCCGGCCTGGCCGTCGAGACCCGCAAGAAGGGCGACGAGCAGCGCCTGTTCGACATCCTCGGCAAGCTGGCCATGGAAGACCCGACTTTCCTGGTCGAGCGCCACCCGACCAGCAACGAAACGGTGATCCGCGGCCTGGGCGAAATCCATCTGAAGGCCAAGCTGGCCAAGATGGCCGGCCAGTACAAGCTGGAAGTCGATACCAAGCCGCCGCGCATTCCCTACCGCGAAACCATCACCGGCCACGCCGAGGCCATGTACCGGCACAAGAAGCAGTCGGGCGGCGCCGGGCAATTCGGCGAGGTGCATCTGCGCATCGAGCCGAAGGAGCGTGGCGCAGGCTTCGAATTCGTCGATGCGGTCAAGGGCGGGGTGATTCCCGGCGTCTTCATGGCGGCGGTCGAAAAGGGCGTCCGCCAGGGGCTGGAAGGCGGCGTGGTGGCCGGCTACGAGGTCGAGGACGTCAAGGTCACCGTTTTCGACGGCAAGACCCACGCCGTGGACGGCAAGGAAGTCGCCTTCACCATCGCCGGCCGCAAGGCAGTGATCGAGGCCATCCGCAACGCCCGGCCCATCGTGCTGGAGCCTATCGTCAATATCGAGATCACCGTTCCCGAAGCGGCGATCGGCGACCTGACCGGTGACCTCTCCGGCCGGCGCGGCCACATCACCGGCACCGACGGCCGCGGGCACGGCATGGCGGCGATTTCCGGCGAAGTGCCGCTGGCCGAATTGAACGACTACCAGTCGCGCCTGAAGTCGCTGACCGGCGGCCAAGGCAGCTATACCATCGAGTTCGCCCGCTACTCGGCGGTGCCGCCCAACGTCCAGCAGCAGCTGGCGAGCAAGTTCCAGCTGCACGACGAAGACGAGTAAGCGTCAGGCTCGGTTAAGGAAAAAGGCCGGTTGCTCCGGCCTTTTTGCATTGCAGTGAAGCTGCCCGCGGGCAAGCGAGTTCTCGTCGGCGGAGACTCGGGCGCTAGGGCGACGGAAACGCGGCGCCGATGCCGGCCAGTACCTGCTCCAGTTCGGCGGTGACGGCGACCAGCTTGGCTTCCGGATCGGCGCCGTCATCCTTGATCGCCTGTTCCAGTTCGAGGGCCAGGGCAGCCAGCTGTTTGGCGCCTATGGTTCCGCCCGTGCCTTTCAGGCTGTGGGCCTGGCGGGCCGCCGTTTCGCGGTCGCCGGCCGCCAGGGCATGGCGGATGCGGCCGGCCTCGCCGGCAAAGCGCGTGGCAAAGTCGCGCAGCACTTTCTCGTAGAGG
>DATGXM010000107.1:0-1822 GCA_035298985.1 Azonexus sp.
GCAATCAGGTATTGGCTGCCGTCTGCGCCCTGCCACCGCATGCTGGCCGTGATGCCCGGTTCCTTGGTGGTGAAGAAGATGTAAGGCTCGGTCCAGAACACACTGCGCTCGTCGGGAAGCGCCATGGCGCCCTTGAACCAGGGGCGTTCGCGGGCATCGTAGTTGCGTTCGCGCAGCTCGATTTTTTCGATTTCGCGCTGGGCGTTCCAGGTAATCCAGTAGGTCTGGTTGCCCCATTCCTGCGGATTCGTGATCCGGTTGACCCAGCGGCCGTCGTCGGCCATCAGCAGCAGGATTTCGCGCCCCGACTCGTGGGCGAAGATGACCGAGGTGATTTCGCCGTGGTTGGCGATGATGGGGAAGAAGAATTCGTTGAAACGCAGCAGCTGGTTCAGGTCGAGATCGCCATTCTTGCCCCAGCCCTGGCTGCTGCGCAGGGTCACCTCGACGGTCTTGATGAGCAGGCCGAAACGGGCTTCGAGCTGCTCGGCGGTGCGCTCCATCTGGGTCTTGGCCAGACGGTCCACGGTCGGCCGGCCGATGAGCTGGTACAGGCTGAAGGTGAATGCAGCGAGCGCCAGCAGGATCAGCAGGCCGATACGCAAGATCAGACTTTGGGCAAACCCTGGCTGCTTGAAGGAAACGCTCTTCAGCATTCCTCCTCCCTATTGACGTTGTCGAGTGCTATCCGCCTTGCCGGCTTCGGTTCTGGTTCTTTTCATGCATTGTAGCGAGATATTCCTCCGGCGTATCGGGGCCCCGGCAGGCTAGCCGCCAGCTTATTCGACGACCGTGATGTCCGGCTTCTGGCCGAGGTATTCGAGGCGCTGGTGCAAGGCGGCGGTGACGAAAATGCGATTGTCGCGATCGACGCGCAATACGAGGCTGACCCCCATCTTGCGCGCCATGTCGCGCCAGGCGTCCGGGCCGGCGATGAAAATAGGCTTGGAACTGGCGTCCGACAGCGTGCCGGCCTTGGCACCGGCCGGAATCAGCACGGTGACCGCCTGCGTGTGGCTGGCCGGGCGGCCGTTGCGCGGGTCGAGCAGGTGCGGGTAGCGCTGGCCGTCGACTTCGAAGTAGCGCTGGTAATCACCCGAGGTGCCGATGGCTTCGCCGTCTTCGAGATTCACGGTGGCCAGTGGGCCGGGCTGGCGCGGGTGCTGGATGCCGACCCGCCATTTCTTGCCTTCCTTGCTGCCCAGCGCCATGACGTTGCCGCCGATGTTGATCAGCGCGTTGTGGATGTCCTGCTGGCGCAGGATGGCCGCCGCGCGGTCGAGGGCGACGCCCTTCAGGTAGCCGCCGAAATCGAGGGCGACCTGGCGGTTGCGGCTGGTCACCGTGTCGCCGGCTATGCTGATGTCGGCAATCGACGGCTTGCTGGCCAGCCAGGCCTTGATGTCGGCCTCGGGCGGCAGTTCCGTCCGGAATTCGTCGGCCTGGAAGCCCCACAGCTTGATCAGGCGGCCGATGCCGGGATCGAACAGGTAGTCGCCCTGTTTCGACAGGGCCTGCGCTTCGCGGACGAAGCCGGCCAGTTCCGGGCTGACCGTGTGCGGCTGGCCGGCGGCGATGGCGTCGTTGAGGGCACTCAGCTCCGACGGTTGCCAGGCGTGGTAGGCGCGGTGCAGGCGGTCGAATTCGCGCAGCACGGCGGCGATAGCCTGGCGGCCCTGGGCGGGATCATCGCCGACGACGATGACCTCGACGCGGGTGCCGAAGACGTAGGCTTGTTGCTCCTGCAGCGGCGTGCGGCCGCAGGCGGCCAGCAGCAGGGCAAAGAGACCAAGGAGGAGCAGCTTTACGACAGTCCGCATGC
>DATGXM010000108.1:0-2139 GCA_035298985.1 Azonexus sp.
GAACTGGTCGACAACTACGTCGAGGCCATCGGCGGCCTGGTCGACGGCGGCGCCGACATCCTGCTCGTCGAAACCGTTTTCGACACACTGAACGCCAAGGCCGCGCTGTTCGCCATCGAGAAGTATTTCGACGCCGCCGGGCGCCGCTGGCCGGTGATGATTTCCGGCACCATTACCGACGCCTCCGGCCGTACGCTGTCCGGGCAGACCGCCGAGGCCTTCTGGAACTCGCTGCGCCACGTGCAGCCGCTCTCCTTCGGCCTGAACTGCGCGCTGGGCGCCAAGGAACTGCGCCAGTACGTCGAGGAACTGTCGCGAGTCTGCGACTGCTACGTCTCGGCCCACCCCAACGCCGGCCTGCCCAATGCCTTCGGCGGCTACGACGAAACCGCCGACATGCTGGCCGACGAAATCGAGAGCTGGGCGAAAGCCGGCATCGTCAATATCGTCGGCGGCTGCTGCGGCACCTCGCCGGAGCACATCGCCGCCATCGCCCAGCGCGTCGCGCCGGTCGCCCCGCGCGCCATTCCGGCCATAGCACCGGCGCTGCGCCTGTCCGGACTGGAAGCCTTCAACGTCACCCCCGGCTCGCTGTACGTCAACGTCGGCGAGCGGACTAACGTCACCGGCTCCAAGGCCTTCGCCCGCATGATCCTCGAAGGCCGCTTCGACGACGCGCTGGCCGTCGCCCGCCAGCAGGTCGAGAACGGTGCCCAGGTCATCGACATCAACATGGACGAGGCGATGCTCGATTCGCTGGCCGCCATGGACAAGTTCCTGAAGCTGATCGCCTCCGAGCCGGACATTTCGCGCGTGCCGATCATGATCGACTCGTCGAAATGGGAAGTCATCGAAGCCGGCCTCAAGTGCATCCAGGGCAAGGGCATCGTCAATTCCATCTCGATGAAGGAAGGCGAGGCCAAGTTCCTCGAGCAGGCCAAGCTGGCCCGCCGCTACGGTGCGGCGGTCATCGTCATGGCCTTCGACGAGCAGGGCCAGGCCGATACCTTCGCCCGCAAGACCGAAATCTGCGCCAAGGCCTACCTGCTGCTGACCGAAATGGGTTTCCCGGCCGAAGACATCATCTTCGACCCGAACATTTTCGCCATCGCCACCGGCATCCCCGAACACGACAACTACGCCGTCGATTTCATCGAATCGGTGCGCTGGATCAAGCAACACCTGCCGCACGCCCACATTTCCGGCGGCGTCTCCAACGTTTCTTTCAGCTTCCGCGGCAACGACCCGGTGCGTGAGGCGATCCACACCGTCTTCCTGTACCACGCGATCCAGGCCGGCATGACCATGGGTATCGTCAATGCCGGCATGCTGGGTGTCTATGACGACCTGGAGCCGGAACTGCGCGCCAAGGTCGAGGACGTCGTCTTGAACCGGAACCCCGGTGCCGGCGAGGCGCTGGTCGATTTCGCCCAGACCGTCAAGGAAGGCAAGGCCAAGGACAGCGGCCCCGATTTGAGCTGGCGCGAGCAGTCGGTCGAAAAGCGCCTCGAACATGCGCTGATCAAGGGCATCACCGATTTCGTCGTGGCCGACACCGAGGAGGTGCGCGCCAAGCTGGAGAGCAAGGGCAAGCCGCCGCTCGCCGTCATCGAAGGCCCCCTGATGGCCGGCATGAACCACGTCGGCGACCTGTTCGGCGCCGGCAAGATGTTCCTGCCGCAGGTGGTGAAATCGGCCCGCGTCATGAAGCAGGCGGTCGCCCACCTGCTGCCCTACATCGAGGCGGAAAAGACCCGCACCGGCCTGGGCAGCAAGGGCAAGATCCTGATGGCCACCGTCAAGGGCGACGTGCACGACATCGGCAAGAACATCGTCGGCGTCGTCCTCGGCTGCAACGGCTACGACGTGGTCGACCTCGGCGTCATGGTCTCCTGCGACAACATCCTGAAGGCGGCGCTGGAGCATCGCGTCGACATCATCGGCCTGTCCGGCCTGATCACCCCGTCGCTCGAGGAAATGGCCCACGTCGCCAGCGAAATGCAGCGCCAGGGGATGAAGCAGCCGCTGTTGATCGGCGGCGCGACGACCAGCCGCGCCCACACGGCGATCAAGATTGCCCCCAATACCGATGGCGCCGTCGTTTACGTGCCGGATGCCTCGCGCGCGGTCGGCGTCGCC
>DATGXM010000109.1:0-6633 GCA_035298985.1 Azonexus sp.
CGCCCCCTTGGCCTTCAGGCTGCCGATGGCCTCGGTCGGGTCGCGGACTTCGCCGTTGTCGTTCGGGTATTGGAGCAGGGCGCCAAAGAATTCCTCATCCTGGGCGGCATCGACGGTGGCGACGACCAGTTCGAAGCCGAAGTAGGCGGCGCGGGTCTTGACCACGTCGATGGTCTGCGGGAAGCAGGCGGCATCGACCAGGAAGCGGTTCGATTTCGACTTGGAAACACGGCGCGCCATGGTCATCGCTTCGGCGGCGGCGGTGGCTTCGTCGAGCAGCGAGGCGTTGGCGATCTCCAGGCCGGTCAGGTCGACCACCACCTGCTGGAAGTTCATCAGCGCTTCCAGGCGGCCCTGGGCGATCTCGGCCTGGTAGGGCGTGTAGGCGGTGTACCAGCCCGGGTTTTCCATGACGTTGCGCAGGATGACCGTGGGCGTCAGCGTGTCGTAATAGCCCATGCCGATGCAGGACTTGTTGACGACATTCTTGCTGGCCATGGCCTTGAGGTCGGCCAGCGCTTCGTGTTCGCGGCGCGGCGCAGGCAGCGGCAGATCGGCCGGCAGGCGGATAGCGGCCGGCACGGTCTGGTCGATCAGCTGATCCAGGCTGTCGGCGCCGATGGCGGCCAGCATGGCGGCCATCTCGTTGGCGCAGGGGCCGATGTGGCGGCCGATGAACTCGTCGTGCTGTTCCAGCGCGGAGAGCGGTTGATTGAGCGGCATGGGCAGTCCTTGCTTAGGCGGCGTCGGCAACGGCCTGGTAAGCGGCGGCATCGAGCATCTTGTCGAGGTCCGCAACGTTGTCCGGGGTGATCTTGAAGAGCCAGGCGGCGTAGGCATCGGCATTGACCGATTCCGGCGCGTCGGCGGCAGCCTGGTTCACTTCGATGACGGTGCCGGCGATCGGGGCGTACACGTCGGCAGCGGCCTTGACCGATTCGACGACGGCGATTTCCTTTTCCGCAGCGTAATGGGCGCCGACTTCCGGCAGTTCGACGAAGACCAGGTCGCCGAGCGCTTCCTGGGCGTGATCGGTAATGCCGATGGTGACGGTGCCGTCAGCGTTGAGTTGAGCCCATTCGTGGGAGGCGGCGTACTTGAGGTTGGCGGGAACGTTCGACATGGTTTTCTCCTGAATGGGGTGGAATTAAATGACTGCTTTGCCGTTGCGGGCGAATACGGGTTTGACGACCTTGGCCTTGAGGGCCTTGCCGCGGATATCGACTTCGACTTCGTCGCCGATCGCGACGCCCATCGGCAGGCGGGCGAGGGCGATGGATTGCTGCAGGGTCGGCGAGAAGCTGCCGGAGGTGATTTCACCGTCACCGTGCGGCGTCATGACTTTCTGGTGGCCGCGCAGCACGCCCTTGTCGAGCAGGATCAGGCCGAGGAACTGCTTCTGCTGGCCGTTGGCGGCGAGGGCGGCACGGCCGACGAAATCGCGCTCGTCCTTCATGGCCACGGTCCAGGCCAGACCGGCGTCGAGCGGCGACACCGTTTCATCCATGTCCTGGCCATACAGGTTCATGCCGGCTTCCAGGCGCAGCGTGTCGCGGGCGCCGAGTCCGCAGGGTGCGACGCCGGCATCCTTTAGCTTGTTCCACAGGCTTTCGGCTTCAGCGGCCGGCACCATGATTTCGTAACCGTCTTCACCGGTATAGCCGGTGCTGGCGATGAAGTACTGGTCGACCTCGGCGGCGAAAAAGGCTTTCAGGCCTTCGGTGGCAGCCTTGGTCTGCGGTAGCACCTGCCACACCCTGGCACGGGCGTTCGGGCCCTGCACGGCGATGATGCCGAGATTGTTGGCGCCGTCGCGGCGCTGGGTGATGGTGACGTCCATCTTCCATTCCGCCGCCTTGGCCTGCATCCAGGCCAGATCCTTCTCGGCGGTGCCGGCATTGACGACGATGCGGAAGCGGGTGTCGGTCAGGAAGTAGATGATCAGGTCGTCGATGACGCCGCCGGCCTCGTTGAGCATGGCGGAATAGAGCGCCTTGCCGGAAACCTGCAGCTTGGCCACGTCGTTGGCGACCAGGCGCGACAGGAAGGGGCGGCAATCGGCTCCGACGACATCGACCGGGCACATGTGCGAAACGTCGAACATGCCGCAATCGTTGCGCACTGCATGGTGCTCCTCGATCTGTGAGCCGTAGTTGACCGGCATATCCCAGCCGCCGAAATCGACCATCCGGGCGTTGATCGCGCGATGGGCAGAATTCAAAACCGTTTTCTTCAGCATATCAATCCTTTACAGACGTTATCTAACGCCAGTTCTAGAAACGGAAAAGGGGTGAAACGAAAGAACGAATCTTGCGTTTCACCCCTCTGTCCTCGATACCTGAGAGATTTGCCCCATCGGTGGGCGCTGTAAACGCCACTCTCCAGAGTTTCAGGAGGCGACATGCGCATTGCCAGCGATACTTTGTCGACTTCACCTCGCCGTGCTAATCGCACTGTCTTCGGCTTGTCTTCGCGTCTCGCAGCCAATGCGCATGTCGCCTGGCCTCATTCAGTGGTCCTTTTGCCTGAGCGTTTTCGGGTGAAATTGCGCCTTCGGCGGCAGATTGAACTGCTCTCTCCCACGGAACGGGAGGCACTATAGCGGGATGCGGCGGTCTGATCAACATGCTGCGCCGCACAAGGGAAGCCGGGTGGCGCTCCCTTCATGATAAACTCTTAGTTTGCTTTCAAACGCTTGCCCGTGACTCCTGCCAATTTCGATTTTCATTGCCATTCCATTGTTTCCGACGGTTAGCTGCCGCCCCAGGTGGTTGCCCGGCGGGCGGCGGCAAATGGCGTCGATCTGTGGGCGCTGACCGACCACGACGATATGGGCGGTCTGCCCGAGGCCAGAGCTACGGCCGAAGAAGCCGGCATGCGCTTCGTCAATGGCGTCGAGATTTCCATCGAGTGGCGCGGCACCCCGATCCATATTGTCGGCCTCGGCTTCGATGCGGCCAATCCGGATCTGGTCAATGGCCTGCACGATCTGCGTCAGGGACGGGTCGAACGTGCCCAGCGCATGGGCGATGCGCTGGCTGCCATCGGCATTCCGGGCGTCTATGAAGGCGCGCTGTGTTTCGTGACCAACCCGAACCTGATCTCGCGTGCCCACTTTGCCCGCTATCTGGTGTCGATCGGCATCGCCCGCGATGTGCCGGGGGTCTTTCAGCATTACCTGACGCCAGGCAAGCCGGGTTATGTCGATCATCAATGGGTGACGCTGGAAAACGCTGTGCAATGGATCAACGGCGCCGGCGGAGTCGCCGTCGCCGCGCATCCGGGGCGCTACAAGATGTCCGGTGCCGACATGCGCCGCTTCCTCGATGATTTCAAGGATGCCGGCGGTCGTGGCATCGAAGTGACCTGCGGTAGCCATTCGCCCGACCATGTGCTGCATTTCGCCCGTTTGGCGCGGCATTACGAGTTCCACGCCTCGCGCGGCTCTGATTTTCACGGACCGGAAGAGAGCTATGTCGATCTCGGCAAGCTGCCGCAACTGCCGGAAGACCTGAAACCGGTCTGGCGTCTGGTGGTTTGAGCGTGGCGCGTATTGTCCAGATTCACCCCGAGTCTCCGCAGCCGCGCTTGCTGGTGCAGGCGGCCGAGTTCATCCGCAATGGGGCGCTGGTCGCCTTGCCGACCGACTCCTGTTATGCCCTCGGTTGCCATCTCGGCGACAAAGAGGCGCTGGACCGCATTCGTCTGATTCGCCAGATGGACGATCGCCATCACCTGACCCTGATGGTGCGCGACCTGTCGGAAATCGCCACCTACGCTCGCGTCGACAACGCCCAGTACCGCCTGCTCAAGGCGGCGACGCCGGGTAGCTATACCTTCATCCTCGAAGGCAGCAAAGAGTTGCCGCGCCGGGTAATGCATCCGAAGCGCAAGACCATCGGTCTGCGCATTCCGGATCATCCGGTGGCGCTGGCCTTGCTTGAAGAACTGGGCGAGCCGCTGCTGACCACGACCCTGCAATTGCCGGGCGACGAGTCCCCACTGACCGAAGGCTGGGAAATCCAGGATAGGCTCGACGACCAGTTGGAACTGATCCTCGATGGCGGCCCTTGCGGTACCGAGCCGACGACGGTCATCGATCTGACCGGTTCGGCCCCCGAACTGATTCGTGCCGGGCGCGGTTCGCTGGCACTGTTCGGGCTCGACTGAACACATGCTGGCGAGCCTGATCCAGACCCTGGCCATTTCGGCGCTGCCGGTGATCTTCGCGATCACGCTGCACGAGGCGGCGCACGGCTATGCGGCTCGCCACTTCGGTGATACGACAGCCTGGCAGATGGGGCGGATCAGCCTGAATCCGCTGCGCCATATCGATCTGGTCGGTACCATCATCATTCCGATTGCCATCCTGCTCTTTTCCGGTGGTGCCTTCCTGTTCGGCTATGCCAAGCCGGTACCCGTCGATTTCAGCCGTCTGCGCCATCCCAAGAAGGACATGTTCTGGGTGGCCGCCGCCGGCCCCGGCGCCAACCTGTTCATGGCCCTGTGCTGGGCCTGCCTGCTCAAGCTGGCCTGGCTGATGCCCTCCAACGAATTCACCCTGCCGCTGTCGGAAATGAGCAAGGTCGGCATCATGGTCAATTGCGTGCTGATGGTGCTGAACCTGCTGCCGCTGCCGCCGCTCGACGGCGGGCGGATTGCCGTCAGTCTGCTGCCGCATGCGCTGGCCTGGAAATTCGCCCAGCTCGAGCGCTGGGGTTTCCCGATTTTACTGCTCCTGTTGTTCACCGGTATTCTCAGCGCCGTCATGAACCCGCTGGTCATGGTCTCGGCGCGGCTTATCGAACTCATTTTTGGTCTCTACTAATCGACTATGTACGCTGAACGTGTTCTCTCCGGCATGCGCCCGACCGGCGCCCTGCATCTCGGCCACTATCACGGGGTTCTCAAGAACTGGGTGAAGCTCCAGCACGAATATCCCTGCCTGTTCTTCGTTGCAGACTGGCACGCCCTGACGACCCAATACGACAATCCGCAAGGCATTGAAAAGTCGTCGATGGACATGGTCATCGACTGGCTGGCCGCCGGGGTCGATCCCAATCAGGCGACACTGTTCATTCAGTCCAAGGTGCCGGAACACGCCGAACTGCATCTGCTGATGTCGATGATGACCCCGCTCGGCTGGCTGGAGCGCGTGCCGACCTACAAGGACCAGCAGGAGAAGCTGGCCGGCAAGGATCTGACCACTTATGGCTTCCTCGGCTACCCGCTGCTGATGAGCGCCGACATCCTGATCTATCGCGCCGACAAGGTGCCGGTGGGCGAGGACCAGATCCCGCACGTCGAATTCACCCGCGAGCTGGCTCGCCGCTTCAACCATATGTACGGTCGCGAGCCGGGTTTCGAGGACAAGGCACGCGAAGCCGTCAAGAAGCTGGGCAGCAAGAAGGCCCGCCTGTATGAAGAGCTGCGCGTCCGCTTCCAGCAGAACGGCGACAAGGAAGCCGTCGAGCAGGCCAAGGCGGTGCTCAACGAAATCCAGCACCTGTCGGCGGTCGATCGCGAGCGCCTGTTCGGCTACCTGGAAGGCACCGGCAAGATGATCCTGGTCGAGCCGGGCTATTTGCTGACCGAAGAGTCGAAGATGCCGGGTCTTGACGGGCAGAAGATGTCCAAGTCGTACCACAACACCATCACCATGCGCGAGTCGGAAGAGTCGGTGGCCAAGAAGGTCAAAAGCATGCCAACCGACCCGGCGCGCGTACGCCGCCACGATCCGGGCGAGCCGACCAAGTGCCCGGTCTGGCAACTGCATCAGGTCTATTCCGACGATGCTTGCAAGGAATGGGTGCAGCAGGGCTGCCGGACGGCCGGCATCGGCTGCATCGAGTGCAAGCAGCCGGTGATCGACGGCATCCTGAAGGAGCAGGTGCCGATGCGCGAACGCGCCCAGATGTATCTGGATGACCCGACGCTGGTCAAGAACATCATCGCCGATGGCTGTGAAAAAGCCCGCGAACTGGCACGCGAGACGATGCGCGACGTGCGCGAGGCCATGGGGCTGGAATACCACTGATGTTCGGACTGGACTGGGAGTCCCTCATCTGGATCGCCATCGGCTTTGGCGGTCAGGGGCTGTTCATGATGCGCTTCGTCGTCCAGTGGTGGTCGAGCGAAAAGGCCAAGCAGGTCGTCGTGCCGGTTGCCTTCTGGTACTTCAGCATTGGCGGCGGGCTGGTGCTGACCGTCTACGCCATTCATCGCAATGACCCGGTGTTTACCTTCGGGCAGGCGCTGGGCCTGGTCATCTATTTCCGCAACCTGCATCTCCATTACAAGGGAAAGGGCCGCGCAGCGGCCTCCTGAAATGATGGCAGCGGGTGACGTGGTGGATGTGCTGGAGATCGAGCCAGCGGCGCAAACCGAGCTTTTCGAGCCGGTGGCGCGGATTTACGGCCAGGCGATGGAGCAGTTGCCGCTTGACCTGTACATTCCGCCCGATGCGCTGGCCATCATGCTCGACGCCTTCGAGGGGCCGCTCGACTTGCTGCTGTACATGATCCGCCGTGCCAATGTCGATATCCTCGATATCCCGATGGCGCCGCTGACCCGGCAGTATCTCGATTACGTCGAGGCCATGCGGGCGCAGAATCTGGAGCTGGCGGCCGATTA
>DATGXM010000110.1:0-3623 GCA_035298985.1 Azonexus sp.
CGAGACGGCGCACGGCCCGGCCATTTTCCGGCTCGACGAGCATTTGCGCCGGCTGCAGGATTCGGCCCACATCCTCGCTATCGACCTGCCCGTCGACCGCGCGACGCTGGCCGCCGCCTGTCGCGAAGCGGTCAGCCGTAACGGCCTGCGTAGCGCCTACATCCGGCCGCTGGTCTTCCTCGGCGCGGAAAAGCTGGGCGTGGACCCGGCCGGCGCCGACACCCACGTCATGGTCGCCGCCTGGCCGTGGGGTGCCTACCTGGGCGGCAAGGCCATCGCCGAAGGCATCCGCGTCCGCGTCTCGTCCTACGCGCGGCACCACCCCAATGTCCAGATGTGCCGGGCAAAGGCGATTTCGACCTACGCCAATTCCATCCTCGCCGTGCGCGAGGCGCGGCGCGACGGCTACGACGAGGCGCTGCTGCTCGATACCGAGGGCTACGTGGCGGAAGGCTCCAGCGAGAACGTGTTCATCGTCCGCGACGGCGAGGTGCTGCAACCGGAAACCACCTCGGCGCTCGACGGCATCACCCGCCGCACGGTGGAAACGCTGGCCCGCGAGGCCGGGCTGGCGGTGCGCGCCAAGCGGATCACCCGCGACGAGGTGTATTGCGCCGACGAGGTCTTCCTGACCGGCACGGCGGCCGAGATCACCCCGGTGGTCGAGGTGGATGGCCGGCGCATCGGGCCGGGCAAGCCGGGGGCGGTGACCCGCCTGCTGCAGGAACGCTACTTCGCCTGCGTCAAGGGCGAGGATGCGGGCCATGCCGACTGGCTGACCGCCGTGTAATGATTAGTGGGGGGACTATCGGGGCCGGGCGACCGACCCCGATGGTCAGGTTCAATAGCGCCGCCGCAAGCCGGTCAGCATTTCCCATTGGTGCACGCTGAGGCCGAGCAGGATCAGGGCGGTGCCCAGCCACAGGCGCAGGCCTATGCTTTCGCCGTTCAGCCAGCTGCCGAGCAGCAGGGCGAGGACCGGGGTGATCAGCGTGATGAGCGCCACCTTGGCGGTTTCGAGATGCTTGATCACGTAGTAGTACAGCGCGAAGCCGATCACCGAGCCGAAGACGCCGAGGTAGGCGACGGCCGCCCCGGCGCGCGGCGGCACGACCGTCGGCAGTTGCCCGTCGGTGATCCACCAGACCAGCCCGAACAGCGGCAGCGACACGGTCAGCGAACCGACGGTGGTGGCCAGCGGCGGGCTGTCGTCGCCGATTTGCTTGAGCCAGACCATGCCGCCCGAATAGATGGTCACCGCGCTCAGCACGGCGAACAGCCCGGCCAGCGCATGTTCGTGCCCCAGGCTGTCGCCGTGGATGAAGATGGTGGCCAGCCCGCCGGCGCCGAGCAGCATGCCGATCAGCTTGACCGGCGTCAGCGAGCGTTCGCCGACGAAGATGGCGCCGAGGACGGCGGCGGCCAGCGGCGACAGGCCGAAGAGCACCGAAATCAGCCCGGAATGGATGTAGCGCGCGCCCCAGTAGGTCAGCGCCATGCCGCCGAACAGGGCCAGTCCGCCGACCACATAGGCGCGGCGCGCCCGGTCGTGCAGCGGAAAGCGGATGCGCCACAGCGCAACGAGCAGCCCGGCGACGACGACACCGATCAGCATGCGGAGCAGCACGGCCAGCGCGAAGCCGATGCCTTGCGTGCTCCACTGGATGGCCAGCGGCGTGGTGGCCCAAATGAGGACGATGGCCAGATAGGCGAGGGGGACGGACATGTTTTTCCTCCGGTTCAGTTCGCGTGCGGCGAAGGGGGATGCAAGCTGGCCTGGTGGCGCTGCTCGCTGGCGATGAAGGCGGCGATCATCGCCCGCCAGGTGGCGTCGACCACCGCCGGCTCGGCCCCGACTTCCAGCGCCATGGCCTGGACCCGCGCCAGCACCTCGGCGACGCGCTGCGGGGCCGGCACTTCGGCCGCCGTTTTCTTGAAGCCGGCGGCCTGGCGGACGTAGGCGCCGCGCTCGGCGATCAGGGCGACCACTTGGCGGTCGAGGCGGTCGATGTGCAGGCGAACCTCGGCCAGCGAGGCGCAGGGGGCGATACGGGTCATGGCAACTCCTTTCGACGGGCGGTGGTGGAACGGCAGAAAACAAAAAGGCCGCGGGTTTTGATGCCGCGGCCTTTGCTGAAATCGGGATGAAATCGACGACTAATCCATCCCCGGCCCCGGGCAAACGACGGCTCGCCACGCACGCAGGATGCGGCAGGGCAGCGGGGTCAGGGCAAACAGGGAAATCGAACGAATCATGGCTTCATTTTGACGGCATATTGTGCAGTGCGTCAAGCGCCGGCAAAGTGGCCGGAACAAGCGCAAAAGGATTAATATCAGCGTTTTCTGATTCTTTGGATTCGACCATGAAAACACTGCTTCCCATGGCGCTGCTGCTCGCCGCCCTGCCCGCGCTGGCCCACGATGTCGGTGCCCTGACCGCCGAAACCAAAAAGGCCGTGCTGCCGGTGCTGCCGCAAGTGGTTGGCGCTATGCAGGAGGCGGTGGCCGCCAAGGGCGTGGCGGGGGCGATACCCGTGTGCAAGGAGCAGGCGCCGGCGCTGATCCAGGCCAAGCGCCAGGAAACCGGCTGGGACATCCGTCGGGTCAGCCTGAAGACGCGCAACGCCGAACGCGCCACGCCCGACCTCTGGGAAGCGCGCCAGCTGGCCGATTTCAACATCCGCGCCGCCAATGGCGAGAAGATCGACACGCTGGAAAAGAGCGAGATCGTGACGGTGGATGGCAAACCGGTGTTCCGCTACATGAAGGCCCTGCCGGTCGCCGACGTCTGCCTGAACTGCCACGGCGCGGCCGAAGGCTTCGATGCAAGCCTCAAGGCCAAGCTGGTCGAAAGCTACCCGCACGACCAGGCCACCGGCTACAGCAAGGGCCAGATCCGCGGCGCACTGACCGTCAAGCGGCCGCTGTAAACGCCCGCTCGGGCTGCCGAAGGCGTGGAGGCAGGCTGTGCCGGCAAGCAGGCTCAGCCGGCGCTCATCCCGGCCAGATGGCGGAACAGCGCGGCCGCCGCCGGGCTCAAGGCGGGCAGCGAACGGACGCATAGCTGCAGGTCGCGCGGCGCCCAGTCGTCGGTGATTTCGACCGTGACGATACGCTCGGCCATTCCCGACGCCACCGCCGAGCGCGGCACCATGCCGATGCCCACCCCGGCCGCCACCATGCGGCACACCGCATTGAAGCCGCGCACCTGGATGCGGACATCGAGCCGGCCGCCGAGGCGGGCGGCCTGGTTCATCATGAAGGTATGGATGGCGCTGCCGGCGTGCAGGCAGACGAAGGGTTCGCCCAGCACCCGGGCGAAGGCGACGGCGGGCTGGCCGGCCAGCGCATGCCCGGCGGGAACGACCAGTACCAGGCGGTCGCGCCGGTAGGGCTCGGTGGCCAGCCCGGCCAGATTTCCCTCGGCGGCGACGACGCCGATATCGACCTGCCCGGCCGCCACGGCCTGGATGATGGCCGGGCTCGGCTGCTCTTCCAGGCTGATGCGCACCTGCGGATGCTCGCGCAGGAAGCCGCCGAGGTCTTCGGGCAGGAAACAGTTGATGGCGTTGGTGTTGGCGAACATCGTGACCTGGCTGTGCAGGCCGCTGGCGTAGGGGGCG
>DATGXM010000111.1:0-4461 GCA_035298985.1 Azonexus sp.
CATGTTGCCGACGCGCATGTTGGCGACCATCTGCGGCGGGGGCACGGTGATGGTCTTGACGTCCTTGAGCGGATCGATGCCCTGCGCCGCCAGCCAGTAGTACAGCCACATGGCATGGGTGCCGGTCGGGAAGGTCTGGGCAAAGGTGTACTCCCGCTCCTTCTTGGCTACCAGCTTGGCCAGGCTGGTGCCGTCGATGGCACCCTTGTCCTTCAACTGGTTGGAGAGGGTAATGGCCTGACCGTTGTTGTTCAGGCTCATCAGCACGTTCATGTCCTTCTTCGGACCGCCGACACCCAGTTGCACGCCATAGACCAGGCCGTACAGCACGTGGGCGCAGTCCAGCTCGCCGTTGACCAGCTTGTCGCGCACCGAGGCCCACGAAGCTTCCTTGGACGGGATGATCTTGATCCCGTACTTCTCGTCGAACTTGTTGACCGCAGCCATCACGACGGAGGCGCAATCGGTGAGGGGAATGAAGCCGATACGGACTTCCTTCTTTTCGGGGGCGTCGGAACCAGCGGCCCAGGCGCCGCTGCGTACGCCGGGAGAGACCATGGCCATCAGAGAGGCTCCCAAAGCAGTTGAAACGAAATCACGACGTGACAGGGACGGTTTGCCGACGCTAGCTTCCGGCAGGGCCAGTTTCTTGTCTTCCATTGCTTGCTCCTTGATTGCTCGAATCGAAAAACAAATGGGCGTCACATCCGGGCCGCCGGTTGGCAACGCGGATGGACGCCCTTGTCCAGTGTGTCGGCTTGCGCTCGACTCGCCCGGCCGCCATTGGCCGTGCGCTTTGACTGGACTATTGCAATGGCCGTGCCAGGACTAGTTATTTTGTACTAGTTCGCAATAACTACTTTGTTTTCAGCAGCTTGGAGATTTGTTTTGCGGCACCGAGCGCCGAAAGGACATGCACTATTGCAGTGCAGTACACCCGTGAGCCGCACAGCTTTAGAGCAGCACGCGGGCCATGTCGATGACGTCCTTGGCCACTTTGGACATGGTCTGGCCGCGCTCCATCGCCAGCTTGCGCATGGCGTGGTAGGCCGCATCCTCGTCGAGGCCGCGGGCTTTCATCAGGACGCCCTTGGCCTTATCGACCAGCTTGCGGTCGGACAGCTTTTGCGAAATCTCGTCCAGTTCGCGGCGCAGGGCCTGCGTATCCTCGAAACGCGCCCGCGCCACTTCGACGATGGGCTTGATGCGCTTCGGGTCGAGGCCGTCGACGATATAGGCGGAAACGCCCGCCTTGACGGCATCGCGGATGGTTTCCTGGCCGTCTTCCTGGGTGAAGATGACCACCGGACGCGGCATGTCCTTGTTCATGGCGGCCAGGTTTTCCAGCGTATCGCGGCTGGGCGAATCGGTATCGATCAGGATCACGTCGGGCTGAAGTTTTTCGACTTCGGCCGTCAGGTTGTCGGCGCCGGCCAGGATGGCGGCCACCTGGTAGCCGGCGAGCGCCAGCCCGGCGCAGATTTCGCCGGCCCGGGCCTTGGATTCGTCAATGACAAGTACGGTAAGCATGCCGCTATCCAGCAAATTACAGGCCAGCCAGGACCAGCGCCGTTTCCGCCATGGCCTGCATCACCGGCGGCTGGACGCCGATGGGGCCGGTCAGTACGAAGTCGACCGTCGGATAGTTCTTGCGCAGTCCTTCGACAATTTCCGGGAGTTCGCGCTTCAGATGTCCGCCCTGGGCGATGAACATCGGAACGATACAGATTTTGCTGGCGCCGGCCTGCACCCGCCCGGCGACGCATTCGGGCAGCGTCGGTTGCATGAATTCGAGGAAGGCCAACTCGACCTCGGCATGGGTCTGCTGGGACTGGAGCAAGGACTGGATGTGGCGCATCGGCTGCGCCCACTCCGGGTCACGGGCGCCATGGGCAAAAAGGATCAAGGCTGTACTCATATGGGCGATCTCAAGGTAAGTCGGTCGATTATGCGGGGCTCGTCGATTTCTGACCAGCCTGTCAGCCCAAAGTGCCCATCTCGCCGGCCGAATCGGCATTTTGGCTGCGCCAAGGGCGCCAGGCATTCAAAATCGCAAATCAGGCATTTGTGGCATAATCAAAATGAATTAGGAATTTAGTAGGTAGCGGGATCATCGGCTGCCGGAAATGCCCGGCCTCAGCAACAAAAGAACGAGACAACGATGAACAAGGATCAGGAAATCCTCGCCGTAAGCCGACTGGTCTTCGAACTGACCACCATGGGACAGACCGGGGCCGACCTCGACGGCCTCCTGGCCAAGCTGCACGGCCTGCTCGTCACCCTGCCCGGCATTCACGTCCTGCCGCACAGCGCGATCCTGCTCTACAACCCGCGCCGCCAGCTTATCCAGGTGGCCCAGTTCGGACTGCCGGCGGCCTGGGAAAACCCGGCGCAGCGCGGAAACTCGCGTCCGGAAGCCGACCTGCATGCCGACACCGCCTACCTGGCGACACCGGCCACCCACCACCCGGCCCTGTCCGTATCGGGCATCGACGACCAGGCGCCCTGTTTCGTCCTGCCGCTCAGCGACGACGGACGCCAGCTCGGCGAAGCGCTGCTCTTCATCGCGCCCGAATGGTGCCCGGATGCGATCGAGGTCGAATTCATGACTGACCTGTCGCGCGCCCTGGCCATGCTCGTCTCGCGCAGCCTGATGAACGAGACGCTGCGCGTGCGCGAAGTCGAACTCGAGGATGCACGCACCGACGCCATCCGCCGCCTCGGCGCCGCGTCCGAATACCGGGACAACGAGACCGGCATGCACGTCATGCGCATGACCCATTTCGCCACGGCGATTGCCAAGGCGATGGATCTGCCGGTCGACATGCGCGAAATGCTCGCCATCTGCGCTCCGATGCACGACGTCGGCAAGATCGGCATCGCCGACGCCATCCTGCTCAAGCCGGGCCGGCTGACACCCGACGAATACGAGGTCATGAAGACCCACACCGAAATCGGCGAACGCCTGCTCGGCGGCAACGACGCGCTGATCGCCGCCGCCCGCGACATCGCCGCCTACCATCACGAACGCTGGGACGGCAGTGGCTATCCCTACGGCCTGCGCGGCGACGCGATCCCAGTGCTGGCGCGCATCTGCGCCATTGCCGACGTGTTCGACGCCCTGACCTCGATACGCCCCTACAAGCGGCCATGGCCGATCGAAGACGCCGTCACCTACCTGCACAAGGAATCGGGGACGCATTTCGATCCGGCGGTGGTGGCGGCCTTCAACCGCGCCTTGCCGGAAATCTCCCGCATCCGCGAACTGTATCGCGACGACATCATCGATCCGAACCAGGTCGTGTCGCTGCCGGCGAGCGCCTACCGACCGGACGGCTGGGTGGCCTGGGACGCCTCGCTGAGCATCGGCATCGACGCCATCGACGAGCACCACCGCTACCTGTTCGACCTGACCAACGACCTCTTCGACGTCGTCCAGGCCAAACGCAGCTCGCGCGAAGTGGCCCGCGTGCTCAAGGCGCTGGATCAATACACGCAGGTCCATTTCCGGGCCGAAGAACGCATGATGGAGCACTACGGCTACGCCGAGCAGAACGGACAGCATGTCCAGCACCGGGCTTTCGAGGACAAGCTCGAGGAGTTCTACGCCGAACTGCACGACAACCCGCTGACGGCGCGCTTCGATGTCCTGCTCTACCTGCGCGAGTGGCTGATCCGCCACATCAAGGTCGAAGACGCCAAGTTGGTGGTTCTGCGCGACGCCGCCTAGCGCATCAGCAACAACCAGAGCACCAGGTTCAAGGCCAGCGAAACCCCGGCCGTCACCTTCCAGAATTTCAGCGGATTACGCTGCAGCAGCGGCTGCCGGGCCGGCGCGGCGATTGGGCGGGCCGCCCCCCGCTCCAGCGCCAGGATGAACTCCTCCGCCGTCTCGAACCTGTCCTTCCCTTCCCGCGCCACCGCCTTGACCAGGACATTTTCCAGCCAGCCGGGGATTTCCGGCCGCCAGCGCGTGGGCCGGGTCGGCTCGCCGAATTTGGGCGTCTGGAAAGGCTCGATCTCGCCGTAGGGATACTTGCGGGTCAGCAGGTGGTAGAGCGTGACGCCGGCGGCATAGAGATCGTGGCCGAATTGCGGCTCCGGATTTTCGAACAGCTCCGGCGCCATGTAGGACGGCGTGCCGGCTTGGCCGATCGGATCACCGACCTTGCGCTCGGCCAGACTGACGGCGACGCCGAGGTCGAGGATGCGCAGCACGCCATCCTGGCCGAGGTGGATGTTGTCGGTCTTGATGTCGCGATGCACGATATCGAGGCGATGCAGCGCTGAAATCGCCTTGAGCAGCGCGATGCCGAGGCGCACCGCCTCGCCGACCGGGAAGTGCTGATCGCCGTCCAGGCGCTCCTGCAAGGTCGCACCGGCATGCCAGGTCATCAGGTAATACAGGCAGCTGCGCTGGTCGGCCGGGATGACCTGCGGGAAGAAGGGCGACACGACCCG
>DATGXM010000112.1:0-4991 GCA_035298985.1 Azonexus sp.
CCGGCGGAACGGAAGCCATCAAGGATTTCCTGCTCGGCATTCCGGCCGATTGCCCGCCGATCCTGATTGTCCAGCACATGCCGGTGGCGTTTACGGCTTCATTTGCCCGGCGCCTGGACGGGTTGTGCGCGCCGCGCGTCATCGAGTCGCAAGGCAATGAAAAGGTGGAGCCGGGTACCGTCTATATTGCCCCTGGCCATTCGCATCTGCAGATCAAGCGTTCGGGCGCCGGGTATGTGACCGAGTTGGTGGCCAGCGAACCGGTCAATCGGCATCGCCCGTCGGTCGACGTGCTGTTCGATTCGGCGGCCAGCGTTGTCGGCAAAAAGGCGGTCGGCGTCATCCTGACCGGCATGGGCAAGGATGGCGCACAGGGGTTGCTGCGCATGCGCCAGGCCGGCGCCCGGACTTTCGGCCAGGACGAAGCCAGTTGCGTCGTGTACGGCATGCCGCGGGAGGCCTATCTGATCGGTGGCGTCGAGGAACAGTACGCCCTCGACGAGATGGCCCGGCGGGTAGTGGCCGCGGCCGCCTGATGCCTGTGGCGCGGGACAAGCTTGTCGCCTATGGGTAAACTATTAAACTAATGAGAAATCTGGTTTTGGGATAGGAATAAGGCATGCAAGCAAGCATTCTCAATGAATCTGGCAAGGCAACCATCAAGCTGGCCGGTCGGTTCGACTTCAATACGCACCGCGAATTCCGCGCTGCCTACGAGCCGCTGGTCAGCGACGATGCGGTTAGCGCGGTGATTGTCGATTTCTCCGGGGTCGACTACCTCGATAGCTCGGCATTGGGTATGTTGTTGATGTTGCGGGACAAATTGGGTGGTGCCAGCAAAGAGGTAGCGCTGACCGGGGTGCGCGGCAACGTAAAACAGGTGCTAGATATTGCTAATTTTGGTAAATTGTTCCAGATTTCCTAAATGTTCTGCTCGGTACGCTTCGGATTGGTGGAGCCTGCCTGCTGGTCTAGGGAGAAGGACTTCGTTGCTGTGGTCATTCGCGGCGGAAGAACTGCCGGGAAACTGCGTAAGCAACGCGTGAGAGGAATGCAATGTCGGAATTGTTGAAGAATATTGATGCACGGACCAAGTTGGCAGGGACCAACAAGCTGGAAATCCTGCTCTTCTTCTTGGGTGTGGACCAGCGTACCGGTCGTCGGGAAACCTATGGCATCAATGTCTTCAAGGTCCGCGAAGTGATGCGTACGCCGGCCATCACGGCGGCGCCTGACATGCCGCCTTCGGTCGAGGGCATGGTCAGCCTGCGCGGCGCGCTCGTCCCGGTGATCGACCTGGCCAAGTATTCGGGCATTACCGCCGAGACACCGCGCGAGATCATGATCGTGACCGAATACAACGCGCGCACCCAGGGTTTCCTGGTCGAAGGGGTGGACACTATCCTGCGCCTCGACTGGAGCAAGATGCGCGTGCCGCCCGAGATGCTGACGGCACAGACCGGCGGGCTGGTGACGGCGGTGACCGAGCTCGACGACAATCGTCTGGTCATGATGATGGACGTCGAAAAGGTCTTGTCCGAGACGACCAATATCGACAACGAAATCATGTATCGCAGCGTGATCACGGTCGATCGCCCCGATTGCACCGTTTTCTATTGCGACGACTCCAGCGTCGCCCGCAAGCAGATCGAACGCACCCTGAGCGCCATGGGCGTCAAGGGTGTGTCGGCAGTGAATGGCCGGCAGATGTGGGAAGAGATGGACAAGGTGGCCAATTACGCCCAGTCCATCGGCCAGCCGGCGTCCTCCATCATCAACCTGGTCCTGACCGATATCGAAATGCCGGAAATGGACGGCTATATCCTGACCAAGAAAATCAAGTCCGATCCGCGATTCAACGGTATCTCGGTGGTGATGCATTCGTCCTTGTCGGGGATGTCGAACCAGAAGCTCGGCTTGTCGGTCGGCGTGGATGAATACGTACCCAAGTTCGAGCCGCAACGCCTGTCGGAAACCCTGGCCCGCCGCCTCGGTGTCGACACCTCGCGGGTCAGCTTGCCTTGAGAGAGCGGGAGTAAACGATGAACCTCGTTGAAAACAAGAATCTGCTGGACAGCGTCGATGCCCGGACGCGGCTGGCCGGTTCCAACAAGATGGAAATCCTGCTGTTCTCGCTGGGAACCCGCGAGATATTCGGCATCAATGTATTCAAGGTCCGTGAGGTGGGGCGTACCCCGCACATCACCAAGACCCCCAACATGCCGCGTGGCGTCGAGGGGCTGATTTCCCTGCGCGGCAATGTCATTCCCGTGCTGTCGCTGGCGCCCTTCCTGCAGTTTGATACCCAGCCCGAGCGCGGCAAGACCATGATGGTCGCCGAGTATTCCAAGCGCACGCTGGGCTTTCTGGTGCACGATGTCGACCGCATCATCCGCGTTGACTGGGAGCGCGTGAAGGCGCCGGAGAGTGTGCTGACGGCCAACCAGGGACTGATCACTGCGGTCATCGAACTGGAGGGCGGCGGTCTGGTGTCCATCCTCGACGTCGAACAAATCCTGGCCAACGCCTTTGGGGAGGCGATGATCGTCGATATCCAGCCGGCCCGCGTCGATCCGGAGACCAGTGTCTTTTTCGTGGACGATTCCAGCGTCGCCCGGCGCAAGATTTCCGAGGTGCTCGACAAGCTGGGTGTCCGCCACAAGCACGCGACCAACGGCATGGAAGCCTGGACGCGGCTGCAGGGCATCGCCGCCCATACCATGCAGATGGGGCGGAATATCCGCGACGATGTCCGCCTGATCCTGGTCGATGCCGAGATGCCGGAAATGGACGGCTATGTCCTGACCAAGAACATCAAGTCCGATCCCCGTTTCGAAGGGGTGCCGGTGGTCATGCACTCATCCCTGTCGTCCGAAGCCAACCGCGCCATGGGCAAGTCGGTCGGGGTCGATGCCTACGTCGCCAAATTTGACGCCGAGGCGCTGGCCGATACGCTGCGCCCCTTGATTGAACGATAACAAATAGAGCTTCTGGAGTAGTTGATGGCTGATCCCAAAATGAGATTTCTGGTGGTGGATGATTTCTCCACGATGCGCCGTATCGTCCGTAACCTTCTGAAGGAGCTCGGCTATACCAACGTCGATGAGGCCGAAGACGGGGCCATTGCCTTGCAGAAGCTGCAGGCCGGCGGTTTCGAGTTCGTCGTGACGGACTGGAACATGCCGAACATGGATGGCCTGACCCTGCTGCAGACCATCCGGGCGACACCGAGTCTCAAGCATCTGCCGGTTCTGATGATCACGGCGGAAGCCAAGAAGGAAAACATCATTGCCGCCGCGCAGGCCGGCGCCAGCGGTTATATCGTCAAGCCGTTCACGGCAGGTACTCTTTCCGAAAAGCTGAACAAGATTTTCGAAAAGATGGGTCAGGCTTAAGGGGGAATCATGTCTGCCAGTAACGATTCCGCCGATCTCGAAGCCCTGTTCGACTCGGTCTCTGCGACCTTTACGCCGCCGGCCGCGCCGGCACCGACGCCTGGTCCCGCTCCGGCCTCCGCAGCGGCGGATGGCGATTCGGATGATCTGCAAGCCCTGTTCGACAGTGTCGCAGCCGAAACCGTAGCGGCCCAGCCCGCTCCCGATGCGTCGTCGGCACAGGCGAACGAGGATTGGTCGAAACAGGAGGCCGTCTTCAACCGCATCGGCCATATGGCGCGGAGCCTGCATAACACCCTGCGGGAGCTGGGGTATGAAAAGCTGGTCGAGAAGACGGTTTCCGCCTTGCCGGATGCCAAGGACCGCCTGGCCTATGTGGCCAATCTGACCGAACAGGCCGCCTGTCGGGTGCTGAATGCGACCGATATCGCCGGCCCGCTGGTCGATGACATCGAGAACGCGGCCAGTGCTCTCGGCGACCGCTGGGACAAGGCCTTCGCCAATCAGTTGGGGGTTGCCGAATTCAAGCAGCTGGCCGAAGAAACGCGGACCTATCTAAAGGAGCAGCTGCCGGTCAAGACACGCGGCACGCATGCCCAGCTCACTGAAATCATGATGGCCCAGGATTTCCAGGATCTCACCGGTCAGGTCATCAAGAAGGTCGTCGCACTGGCGCAGGAACTTGAAGCCGGCTTGCTGGGAACGCTGATTGATGTACTGCCGGAAACCAAGCGTACCGAAGAAGTGGCCAGTTTGATGAATGGTCCGGTGGTCAACGCCGAGGGACGTACCGATGTCGTGGTCAACCAGGAGCAGGTGGATGACCTGCTCGATAGCCTCGGATTTTGAGGAGGGGCACTATGAGCGACTTTAGCGGAATGGAAGATCTGCTGCAGGATTTCCTGCAGGAGGCGAGTGACCTGTTGTCCGACGTCGACAACAAACTGGTCGACCTGGAAAAAATGCCGGACGATCGCGGGCTGCTCAACGATATTTTCCGCGGCTTCCATACCGTCAAGGGCGGCGCGGGCTTCCTCAATGCGACGGAACTGGTCACCCTGTGCCACCTGACCGAGAACCTGTTCGATCGTTTGCGCAATGGCGAGCTGGAACTCAACCCGGAGCTGATGGACGTCATCATGGCGGCCACCAAGGGGGTTCGCGAAATGTTCGGCGAACTGGGCCAGATGGTGCAGCCGCAACCCGCCGATCCGGGCGTCATCTCCGCACTGCAGGGCGCGCTGTCCGGCGAGGCGCCTGTTGCCCAGGCAACGGCGCCGGCAACTGCTGCGCCTGTCCAGGCGGCTGCGCCGGCCGGAGCGCCGAACGAGCCGGACTGGAGCATCTTGCATGCGGCGGTCAGTGGGCAGCCGGCAGCGTCGAACGCACCGGCTGAAGTGATTACCAAGGCGGACGCGATTGCCGTGACCCCGGCCGCCGGCGTGCCGGCGACTGCGGCCCCGGGGGCACCCTCGCCTTACGGGCGACGGGCGGCCGACCGTCCGGGCGGGCAGCCGACCAATGCCCGGCGGGCCGAGGAGCGGGTGCGCGAAAACACCATCCGTGTCGATACGTCCCGCCTCGATCAGGTGCTCA
>DATGXM010000113.1:0-4316 GCA_035298985.1 Azonexus sp.
GCCGGCACGGCGACCACCATCGACACGCTGGATGCTCACGGGTGTTTCCTGGGTGGCGACATCGTGCCCGGCATCGGCCTGATGCTGCGCGCGCTGGCCCAGGGGACGGCCGGTCTGCCCTTTGCCGACGGCCATTACGCGGCGCACCCGCGCTGCACTGACGACGCCATCGTGTCTGGCGTGCTCGAAGCGCAGGCCGGCGCCATCGAACGGGTGTTTGCCCGGCTGGACGGTGCTGAGCGCCGCTGCCTGTTGTCCGGCGGCTATGCCGAGCAGATCGCCGCCGTGCTCGACATCCCGCATCGCCTGGTGCCCAACCTGCCGCTCGAGGGATTACGCCGCCTGGCCGAGGAAATGCCACGGGTGTGAGCGAGGGAGTGGCCGGCGCCATCGCCCTGCTGGTCGGCGCTTCGGTGCCCCAATGGCCCCGAATCCGCTGGCTGTCCGGGCTTGAAGAAAGCGCGCCAAGCGGTGACAATCCACTGTCATTGCGCCCTTGTCGGGAGATTCCATGTTCGACCCGGTCATCAACAGTCTGCCCGCATTCGCCGGCTACTTCGCGACGGCCCTTGCCCTGCTGGCCGTTTTTGTCGTTTTTTACATCTTCGTGACCCCGTATAGCGAAATGGCGCTGATTCGCGAGGGAAATACCGCCGCCGCCGTCAGCCTGGGTGGAGCGATGGTCGGTTATGCCCTGCCCATCGCCGTCGCCGTGGTCACCAGCCACAACATCATGACGATGGTCGCCTGGGGCGTCGTCGCCTGCGTCGTGCAACTGCTGGTCTATGTCGTCGCCCGCTTCGCCCTGCCCCAGATCAACCGGGCGATTCCCCAGGGTAAGGTCGCTTCCGGCATTTTTCTCGCATCGCTTTCCCTCGCTATCGGCATCCTCAATGCCGGCTGCATCGCCTGACCACGCAAGGAGAATTTCATGGCATTGATGGATTTCATCAAGAAACAGTTTATCGACATCCTGCAATGGACCGAGGAGGGCGACGGTACCCTGGCTTGGCGTTTCCCGATGGCGGAAATGGAAATCCAGAATGGCGCCAGCCTGACGGTGCGCGATTCGCAGGTGGCGATGTTCGTCAACGAAGGCACGGTCGCCGATGTCTTCACGCCGGGCATGTACAAGCTGACGACGCAGACGTTGCCGGTGCTGACCTATCTGAAGAATTGGGACAAGCTGTTCGAATCCCCGTTCAAGAGCGACGTCTATTTCTTCTCGACGCGCACCCAGCTTGACCAGAAGTGGGGAACGCCGAACCCGATCACCATCCGCGACAAGGAATTCGGCATCGTCCGGCTGCGCGCCTTCGGTATCTACTCGTATCACCTGACCGATCCGAAAACCTTCTACCAGAAAATTTCCGGCACACGCGACCGCTACACCCGCGAAGAACTCGAAGGCCAGTTGCGCAACACCATGGTGGCCGGGCTGACCGACCTGTTCGGCGAGTCGGGCGTTCCCTTCATCGACATGGCGGCCAATCAGGATGAATTCGGCAAGGCGATGTTGGCCAAGGCGGCGCCGATGTTCGCCGAATACGGCCTGGCCCTCGATTCGCTGGTCGTCCAGAACGTGTCGCTGCCCGAGGAGTTGCAGAAGGTTCTCGACCAGAAGATCGGCATGAACATGATCGGCGATCTGCAGCGCTACACCCAGTACCAGGTTGCCAACAGCATCCCCGATGCCGCGAAGAACGAAGGCGGCCTGGCGGCCATGGGCGTCGGCCTGGGCGCCGGGGTCGGTTTCGGCCAGGTGGTCGGCCAGGCCATGGCGGCGGCTAGCCAGCCGGCTGCTGCGCCGGCCGGCGGTACGGTGTCGGCCGACGAGGTCGTCACCACGTTGGAAAAACTGCACGGGCTGGTCGAGAAAGGCATCCTCAGCCAGGCCGAATTCGACGCCAAGAAGGCCGAACTGCTGAAGAAACTGACCTGATCCGCCGCCTGTGGCGCTGACTGCCTCCTGTCCTTCCTGCGGTGCGCCGGTTGTCTTCCAGTCGGCCTCGTCGATATTTGCCGTCTGTGCCTACTGCCAGAGCACGCTGGTCCGCCACGACCAGAATCTCGAAGACATCGGCAAGATGGCGGCGCTGGTCGAGGACCGCTCGCCGCTGCAACTGGGCGCCGAAGGCAGCTACCGGGGCGTGCATTTTGCGCTGATCGGGCGTATTCAGCTCAAGTACAGCCAGGGTACCTGGAACGAGTGGCATCTGCTGTTCGACGACATGCGGACCGGCTGGTTGTCGGAGGCGGGTGGAGAGTATGTGCTCACCTTCATGCGTCCCGCCCAGGAGCCGCTGCCCGACTTCGAGGCCCTCAAGATAGGTCAGCGCCTGCAGGTGGCCAGCCAGGTGTGGACGGTCAGCAATCTGGAACGCGCCGAGTGCATTGCCGGCCAGGGCGAATTGCCGTTCAAGGTCGGCGCCGGCTACCCGGTGCCGGCGGCCGATCTGCGCAGCGACCAGGCCTTCGTCACGCTGGACTACTCAGAAGTGCCGCCGCTGCTCTATCTCGGCGAGGCGGTCGATTTCACGTCGCTGAAAATGAGCAACCTGCGCGACGGGATGGTGGCTGCTGCCGTGCCCGTTGCCGCCCGCGTCTTTCGCTGTCCGAGTTGCGGTTCGCCGATGCAGGCGCGCAGCACGGCCATTCTGGCCGTCGGCTGCAGCAGTTGCGGGGCGGTGGTCGATACCGCCGACGAGACCTGCAAGCTCCTGTCGCGTGCCCTGAGCGCCCGGGACGAACGCTATGCGCCGCGCCTGCCGCTGGGCAGCAAGGGTACACTGGAAGGCAAGCCGGCCGAGGTCATCGGCTTTCTGGTCAGACAGACCAAGATCGACGGCATTGCCTACGAGTGGAGCGAATACCTGCTGGCCGGCGAAAACGGCACCTATCGCTGGCTGACCGAATACAACGGTCATTGGAATATCGCCGATGTGCTGTCCAGGCCGCCGCAGACGCGCGGCATCATCGAAGTGGACAGCATTCGCCATGACGGCGAACTGTTCAAGCACTTCTCGACCACGCCCAGTGCCGAAGTCATCCAGGTCAGCGGTGAATTCACCTGGCGGGTCAAACGCGGCGAAACCTGTCGGGTCGTCGACTACGTGGCGCCGCCCCGGATGCTGTCGCGCGAATCGACCAGCAACGATCTGAATTGGTCGCTGGGCACCTATGTCGAGCCGGCCGTCATCGCGGAAGCGTTTAAGCTGCCCAGTGCGCTTCCCAAGCCGATCGGCGTTTTCGCCAACCAGCCCAATCCGTGGGCTGATACCGCCCGTCGTAACTGGCTGACGTTCGCCAAGCTGGCCGTGATCGCCATCGTGATCCAGGTTTTCTTCGTACTCATTTCCAGCGAGCGTGTGCTGCTGCGCCAGGATTTCACTTTCGAGCCGCGCAGCAGCAGCGAGGTGCAGACCCGCGAATTCGAGGTCACCGGGAAGCAGCGCAAGCTCGCCGTGCGCCATGCCACCTCGCTCGACAACAACTGGATCGGCATCGACATGCTGCTGGTCAATAAGACGCTCGGCAGCGCCTGGCCGGCGACGCGCGAGCTTTCCTTCTACTCCGGCTACGACGACGGGCAGTGGACCGAGGGCAGCCGGGACAGCGAAGTGGTATTCGTCGATATCCCGGCCGGCACCTACTATCTGACCCTCGAACCGGATATGGCCCCCGACAAATACATGGCAGTGCGTGACCGCCTGGAAGTGCTGACGCCGCGCGCCGGCTGGTCCAATCTGCTCCTTGTGCTGCTCTTTCTGCTCATTTTCCCGGTCTTCGCCACGCTGCGCCGGGCCGCTTTCGAAACCCGACGCTGGGCGGAAAGCGATCACGCGCCAGTGAGCAGCGACGACGGAGACGACGACTGATGTTCGACAAGTTGAGCCTGGGAGCAGGGGTCTTGGCCCTGCTGCTATTCACCTATGCCCAGCACCAGGGCTGGAACCTGTTCGACGATGTCGCCAATGCGCGGCACGGCAGCGGTTCCGGCAGCAGCCGCAGTTACCACAAATAACGAAGCTGCCTGAAATGTCGGCATAATTACGGCATGCGCTTGGTCTTGTTCCTGATCTCCCTGACGGTGCTGGCGCCGGCCTGGGCGCTGGAACGCGTCGTTCTGCAGCTCAACTGGAAGCATCAGTTCCAGTTCGCCGGCTACTACGCGGCCATCGACAAGGGGTATTTTCGCGATGCCGGCTTCGAAGTCGCCTTGCGCGAACTGCCTGAAGGAGGCGACCCCGTCGATCTTGTCCTTGCCGGCAAGGCGGATTTCGGCGTCGCCGCCTCCGAACTGGCTTTGCACCGGG
>DATGXM010000114.1:0-4798 GCA_035298985.1 Azonexus sp.
GTCCGGTGAAATCGGCCTGACCAAGAACCGCCTGACCAGCTTGCGCGCCGACATCCTGGCCGGCAAGAACGATTCCGAAACCCTGCATGCCCTCGATCAGGCGGTCAGCCAGCTCGATCTGCTGGTTTCCGACCTGCAGAATTCGGTGATGAAAACCCGGATGCAGCCGATCGGCCGCTTGTTCCAGAAGTATCCGCGTATTGCCCGCGACCTGGCCCGCCAGTTGGGCAAGGACGTCGAACTGGTGCTGGCTGGCGAGGAGACCGAGGTCGACAAGACCATGATCGAGGATTTGGCTGACCCGCTGATCCACCTGATCCGCAACGCCGTGGACCACGGCGTCGAGATGCCCAACGAACGCCAGGCCGCCGGCAAGTCGCCGAAGAGTCTGGTGCGCCTGGAGGCGCGGCAGGAGGGGGATCATATCGTCCTGATCATTGCCGACGACGGCAAGGGCATGAGCGCCGAGCGCATCCGCGCCAAGGCCATCGAGAAGGGGCTGATTTCCGAGGAAGAGGCCAATACGCTGGATGAGCGGCAGAGTCTCAACCTGATCTTCCTGCCCGGGTTCTCGACCAAGGCCCAGATTTCCGATGTGTCGGGACGCGGCGTCGGCATGGACGTGGTCAAGACCAATATCCAGAAGCTGAACGGCGCGATCGAAATCCGTTCGGAGCCGGGCAAGGGCTCGGTCTTCATCATTTCCCTGCCGCTGACCCTGGCCATCCTGCCGGTACTGCTCGTCCTGCTCGGCGATCAGCCCTTCGCGTTGCCGCTATCGATGGTTCGCGAAATCCTGCCCATCGAGCAGAGCCGGATACAGGAAGTGGGCGGCAAGGAAACCCTGGTCGTGCGCGGCGAGGTGTTGCCGGTCATCACGCTGTCGCGTCTGCTCGGCTGGCCGCTCGACCATTATCCGGAATACGGGGTCTTCATGCAGACGGCCGAGCGTAGCTTCATCCTGGGGGTGGACAGCTTTGCCGGCCGCGACGACGCGGTGATCAAATCGCTCGAGGATTTCCGTCCCAAGGGGGTTGCCGGCGTGACCACGCTGTCGAACGGACAAATCGTCCTGATCCTCGACATGAAAGAGCTGCTGGCCGACCTCGGGCAGCACGCCGACATCGGATCGGGGGTCCGGGCACTCGACTTCGCCTGATTCCTGTTTCGAGTCAACGAGTTGAGAGGGAGCTGCGGCTCCCTCTCTGTTTTTGGATGTTTACTCTGTTGTCATGTGCTTGCGTCCGGCATCTAAGAAACCGGCTAAAAAAAGCGGCGTACCTATTTAATTTTTTTGGTTTTTTCCTATAATAGCCACAACATTAACTGACTGTGGCCATGGCGGAAGACAGCGACCTCGAGAAAACCGAAGAGCCTACTGGTAGGCGAATCGAACAGGCCCGCGAACAGGGTCAGGTCCCTCATTCCCGCGAACTGAGCACTTTTCTCGTTCTGGCTGTCGCTGCCGCGACCATTTGGATGATGGGCGGCTGGTTTGCCCAGCGTTCGATGGCCATCATGCAGAAGGGCTTTACCATTGAGCCGAAGGTCATGCGCGACCCGGACATGATGCTGCCGCGTCTGGCCGAGATTTCCAGCGATGCGATCCTCGCCTTTTCGCCGCTGTTGGCCTTGCTCCTGGTGGCCGCCATCCTGCCGCCGTTTTTCCTGAATGCCTGGGTGTTTTCACCCAAGGCGCTGGTCCCCGACTTCAAGCGCATGAATCCGCTGAGTGGCATTGGTCGGATGTTCTCTTGGGCCAGCCTGATGGAACTCGCCAAGGCGATGCTCAAGGCGGCTCTGGTTGGCGGCGTCGCCGCCCTGCTGATCTGGAAGGAGCGTGACGAACTGTTTGGTCTGCTCGGTGAGCCGCTGGAAGCGGGCCTGGCGCATACCGGGCATCTGGTCGCCTTCTCTTTCCTGATGCTGGTCGCCGCCCTCGTTCTGATCGTCGCCGCCGACGTGCCTTTCCAGCTCTGGCAGTACTTCGACAAGCTGAAGATGACCAAGGAAGAGGTCAAGCAGGAAATGAAGGAAATGATGGGCGACCCGCACGTCAAGGGTCGTATCCGCAACCTGCAGATGCAGGCTGCCCGCAAGCGCATGATGGCCGCTGTGCCGAAGGCCAACGTGGTGGTCACCAACCCGACGCATTACGCCGTTGCCTTGTCCTACCAGGCGGGGATGGCAGCACCAAAGGTGGTTGCCAAGGGCGTGGGGGCGGTCGCCTTGAAAATACGCGAAATCGCCACCGAGAATGCGGTGCCGATACTTGAGGCACCGCCCTTGGCGCGAGCCCTCCACAAGCATACCGATATCGATGCCGAAATCCCCTCCGCCCTGTACAACGCAGTCGCGGAGGTTCTCGCTTATATCTACCAGCTGGGCAATTGGCGCCAGACTGGCGGGGTCTATCCGGTGCCGCCGCGCGACCTGCCTGTGCCGCCCGAACTCGTTCCGGAGGCCGTGTAAATGGCCGCCTCGTCGATGAGCATGCAGAACCTGCTGGGTCGGATGAACCTGACCCAGATGGCGGCGCCCGTCCTCATCCTGATGATCCTGGCGATGATGGTGCTGCCGCTGCCGGCTTTCGTGCTGGACGTGTTCTTCACCTTCAACATCGCCATTTCGGTGCTCGTCCTGCTGGTTGCCGTCAATACCCAGAAAACTCTGGAATTCTCGGTGTTCCCGACTGTGTTGCTGGTCACCACCTTGCTTCGCCTGTCGCTCAACGTGGCGTCCACGCGGATCGTCATGCTCGAGGGGCACAATGGCCCGGATGCCGCCGGCAAGGTGATCGAGGCCTTCGGGCATTTCCTGGTCGGCGGCAACTTCGCTGTCGGCATCATGGTCTTCCTGATCCTGGTCGTCATCAATTTCGTCGTCATCACCAAGGGTGCCGGCCGGGTGGCGGAAGTGTCGGCACGGTTCACGCTGGATGCGATGCCGGGCAAGCAGATGGCCATCGACGCCGACCTCAACGCCGGCCTGATCGGTGAAGAAGAGGCGCGCCGTCGCCGCACCGATATTTCCCGCGAATCCGAGTTTTTTGGTTCCATGGACGGTGCCTCGAAGTTCGTTCGCGGCGACGCGGTGGCTGGCATCATCATCATGCTGCTCAACGTCGTCGGCGGTCTGATCGTCGGCGTCCTGCAGCACAACATGGAGCTGGCGCAAGCCGCCAAGAACTACACCCTGCTGACCATCGGCGACGGCCTGGTGGCGCAGATTCCCGGCCTGATCATCTCCATTGCCGCCGGTATGGTGGTGACTCGGGTTTCGGACGATCGCGACATCGGCCAGCAGGTCATGGGGCAGATGTTCCGCAATGCCAAGGTGATCGGCATTACCGCCGCCATCGTCGGTTTTCTCGGCCTGATCCCCGGCATGCCGAACTTCGTCTTTCTGTTGCTGGCTTCGGTTCTCGGCTGGTTCGCGTGGACCATGGTGCAACGCCAGAAGCGCGTCGTCGAAACGCCGGTCCCGGTAGCTCCGGCACCGGTGCAGGAAGCGCTCGAAGCGAGTTGGAGCGATGTGGCGCCGCTCGATGTGCTCGGCCTGGAAGTCGGTTACCGACTGATTCCGCTGGTCGATAAGTCGCAGGACGGCGAATTGCTGCGCCGTATCCGCGGCATCCGCAAAAAATTCGCCCAGGAAGTAGGTTTCCTGGTCTCGCCGGTGCATATCCGCGACAACCTTGAACTGAAGCCGAATACCTACCGCATTCTCCTCAAGGGCGTGGAAATCGGCCAGGGCGAGGCTTATACCGGGCAATATCTGGCGATCAATCCCGGTCGCGTCGCCGGCACGCTCAATGGCGCCAATACCAAGGATCCCGCTTTCGGCCTGCCTGCCACCTGGATCGAAGCCGGACAGCGCGATCAGGCACAAGCCTACGGTTATACGGTCGTCGATGCCTCGACGGTGGTCGCGACACACCTGAACCATCTGATCCTGACCCATGCCGCCGAGTTGCTCGGCCGTCAGGAAGTGCAGCAGCTGCTCGATCATCTGGCCAAGGATATGCCGAAGTTGGTCGAGGATCTGGTACCCAAGATACTGCCCCTTGGCACCCTGCAGAAGGTGCTGCAGGGCATGCTCGAAGAGGGCGTCCATATCCGCGACATGCGGACCATTATCGAAACCGTTGCCGACCATGCCACCCGTACCCAGAATGCCGACGACCTGGGAACACAGGTCCGCACCGCGCTGGGGCGCGCCATCGTCCAGCAGCTATTCCCGGGAAATGGGGAAATGCAGGTCATGTCGCTCGATCCGACCCTGGAGCGTCTGCTTTCCCAGGCCGTCGCCGGCGGTTCCGAAAATACCAGTTTCGAACCCGGCCTCGCCGATACGCTGATCCGCGAAACCGCGGCCGCCGCCGAACGCCAGGAGGCCCTGGGCCTGCCGGCCGTGCTGCTGGTGCCAGGCAGCTTGCGCCTGCTGCTGTCCCGGTTCCTGCGCCGAACCATTCCTCAACTCAAGGTGCTTTCCCATAACGAAGTGCCTGAAACTCGAATTATCAAGGTGACCTCGATCATCGGAGGTAGAACATGAACGTCAGAAAATTCATCGCCGCCAACGCAAGGGATGCCTTGAGGAAGGTCAAGGAGACCCTGGGCAACGACGCGATCATCCTGTCCAACCGCGGCGTGCCCGGTGGCGTGGAGATCATGGCGGTCGCCGCCCGGGACATGGCCATGATCGTGCCCACCCCGGTCGCCGACAGTGCGCCGGCCCTACGGCCGCAGCAGCCGGCGGTGGAAGCTGACGACGATTACCGTGTCGTGCTCAATTC